>NZ_JBHTWX010000059.1:10533-52576 GCF_042792155.1 Kitasatospora sp. NPDC056651
CAGCCGCAGCCGCAGCCGCAGCCGCAGCCGCAGCCGCAGCCGCAGCCGCAGCCGCAGCCGCAGCCGCAGCCGCAGCCGCAGCCGCAGCCGCAGCCGCAGCCTCGGCCTCAGCCGCAGCAGGGGCCGCAGCAGGAACCGGCGCGGGGGCCGGTTCGGGCCGGGGGTACCAGAACCGGTCCCGGGCGAAGGGGTAGCCGGGCAGCCTGACCCGGTCGGGCCGCGGGCCGTCGGTCCACTCCGACAGCCCGACGTCCTCACCCGCGATCCAGCGGGCCAGCGGGCCGGCTGCCTCGCCGCGCTCGCCGGTGGTGACGAACGTCCGCAGGCGGTCCGTGAGTTCGGCCACGGACGAGACCGTCCAGCCGACCCGTTCGGCCATCTCCTCCCGCCCGGCCCGCAGCGTCCAGGCGACCGAGCGCAGCGACACCCCGTCCGAGTCCTCCAGGAAGGCCAGCAGGTCCCGGGCCCGGTCGGTCAGCTGCCGCTCGGTGCGCGCCGACAGCGGCACCGTCACGGCACCGGCGGGCTCCGCCCCGTCCGGCCGGGCCGGGACGTACTCCTCCACCACCACATGGGCGTTGACGCCGCCGAAGCCGAAGCTGCTCACCCCGGCCCGCCTCGGCGTCTCCCGGCCGTCCCGGTCGCGGGGCCGCGGCCAGGACTCGTTCTCCCGGACCAGGTGGAAGGGCCCGTCGGCGAGCTCGACGAACGGGTTGACCTCCCGCAGGTGCCGGGTCGCGGGCAGCACCCCGTGCCGGAGCGCCAGCAGCACCTTCAGCAGCCCGGCGATGCCGGCCGCCGCCTCCAGGTGCCCGATGTTGGTCTTGACCGAGCCCAGGCCGCAGGCGCCGTCGTCGCTGCGGCCGAGCCGGCGGAACGCGGTGCGCAGCGCGCGGACCTCGACCGGGTCGCCGAGGGCCGTGCCGGTGCCGTGGGCCTCGACGTAGCCGATGGTGTCCGGGTCGAGGTCGCCGACCGCCGCCGTCACCAGCTCGGCCTGGGCGTCGGCGTTCGGCGCGGTGAGCGAGTTGGCCCGGCCGCCGTGGTTGTAGGCACTGCCCCGGAGCACGCCGAGGATCGGATCGCCGTCCCGCTCGGCCGCCGCCAGCGACTTGAGGACGACCGCCCCGACGCCCTCGCCGCGCACGTAGCCGTCGGCGTCGGCGTCGAAGGTGCGGCACAGGCCGTCCGGGCTGAGCATTCCCGCGCGGTGGGCGCTGACGAAGGTGCCGGCGTCGAGCAGGACGTTCACCCCGCCCGCGATCGCCAGTTCGCACGCGCCGGACCTGATCGCCTCCATGGCGCGGTGCACCGCCACCAGCGAGCTTGAGCAGGCGGTGTCGATCGGCTCGCTGGGGCCGCGCACGTCGAGCAGGTAGGAGATCCGGTTGGCCAGGATCGCGTGGGTGTTGCCGGTCGCGGTGAAGGCGTCCGGCCGCACCCCGCCGGTGGTGAGCAGCGTGGCGTAGTCGTTGCCGGTGACGCCGATGAACACCCCGGTGTCGGCGGGCAGTTCGCCCGGCCGGTGGGCGCTGTCCTCCAGCGCCTGCCAGACCGTCTCCAGCACCAGGCGGTGCTGGGGGTCCATCAGTTCGGCCTCGCGCGGCAGGATGCGGAAGAACGCCGCGTCGAAGGCGTCGACGTCGTCGAGGACGCCCATCCGCCGGGGGAAGTCCAGGGCGGCGATGGCCCGGCGCTGCTCGTCGTCGTAGCGGTCCAGCGGGAAGTCGGTGACGGAGTCCGTCCCGGCCAGCAGGTTCGCCCAGAACCCGGCGAGGTCGCGGGCGCCGGGGAAGCGGCCGGCGGCGCCGATCACGGCGATCGGCTCCCTCGGGTCCGTCCGTGGCCGGGCCGGCCGTGGTTGTGGCCGTGGCGCGGCGGGCGGTGGCGGAGGTGGTGCCGGTACGGCGGCCGCCACGGGGGCCGGGACGGAGGTGGAAACGGGGACGGGGACGGGGGAACGCGGCGCGGCCGACACCCCGTACTCCTCGACCAGGTGGGCGCCCAGTGCCTCCAGGGTGTGGAGGTCGAAGAAGACGGCGGGGCTGACCTTCGCGCCGAACCGCTCCTCGATCTGCCGGGCGAAGGAGACCAGCGAGATGGAGTCGAAGCCGAACTCGTCCAGGCCGGTGCGGGGGTCGAGCTCCCCGGGCTCGAACTTCAGCAGCCCGGCGGCGATCTCGCGCAGCGCGTCCACGACCCCGGAGGACCTCGGCCGGTCGGGCCGGTCGGGCTGCACTGGCTGGACGGGTCGGACGGGTCGGACGGGTCGGACGTCGGGGCGGTGGGCGGCCGGGGCGGTTCCCCCGGTGCCGCAGCGGACGTCGTCCAGCACCCCGAGGACCTCGCCGGAGCCGTCGGCCAGCACGATCCGGTCGTCACCGAGGACGACGTGGACCACGGGGGCGGCCGGCCCGCCGGCCCGGACGGTGACCGCCTCGATCCGGTGCGGCGCGAAGCGCGGCCAGTCGGCCTCGCCGGCCCGGCGCGCCCGCCACTGCACGCCCAGGGCGATCGCGGCGAGCACGGACGGCTCGATGCTCACGTTCCGCCGGACGTGGTCCTGCTGGAACTCCGGGCCGGACAGGTGCAGGACGCTCGACCCGTCGGCGGCGGTGGACACCCCGTCGACGGCGCAGGAGGCGGGCCGGGGCACCACACCGCCCTCGGCCAGTTCGGCCAGGAAGCCCGCCCGGTCCAGCAGCGGCCGCAGCCCGGCGAGGTCGATCCGCCCGGTGGGCGCGGCGCCCGCCCGGACGGTGAACTCCACGGCCGGGGGCCCGTCCCCGGCCCGCACCAGGCCGTGGCCGTCGGCGAACTCGGTGACCAGGCGGTCGGTGGCCGCCCAGTCGACCGGCCGCAGCACCCGCAGGTCGTGGACGGCCGGCTGGTCGGCGAACCCGGTGACCTTCGCGGTGGCGAGCGCGAGGTCCACGGCGAAGGTGGGCACCACGACGGGCACCCGGTCCTGACGGTAGGTGTAGTCCTGGAGGTCGTCGAGCCGGACGTCGGCGGCGTAGCGCAGGCCGTGGACGTCGGACTCGTTGCGGCCCAGGAACGGGTGCAGCCGCTCGCGGAAGGCCAGCGGGGCGAGCACGGACGGCGCGTCCGGCTCCTGCTCGACCCAGCAGCGCACCTTCTCGAAGGGGTACGGGGGCAGCGGGACCCGGCGGGCGGACGGCAGCTGCTCCCAGTCGACGGCGCGGCCCGCGAGCCAGGTCCGGACCGGCTCGTGGTCCGGGACGTCCCGGCGGCCCGAGAGCCGGCCGTCCAGGGCGGCCAGGGCGCCGGCCCGGTCGGCCGCCACGAAGGCCCAGCGGTACGGCAGTTCGTTCTTTCCGACCCGCAGGGTGAAGGCGATGTCGGGCAGGTCCGCCTCGGCGGCCCCGGTCAGGTGGTCGCGGAAGACGGCCAGGTAGCGCCCGAGGGCGGCCTCGTTCATCGCGGAGAACACGAACAGCTGCTCGCCGAACGGCTCCCGGCGGGGCGCCCGGGGCGGGTACTCCTCCAGGATGATGTGCGAGTTCATGCCGCCGGCCCCGATCGAGGTGAGGCCGGCCCGGCGCGGATGGGTGACCTGCCGGCCGTCGACCGTGGTGACGACCGGCTGCCAGTCGGCCAGGGCCTGCTGGACCCGGAACGGCGTGTCCGCGAAGTCGATGTCCGGGTTGAGCTCCTCGCTGTGCAGGGAGGGCAGCAGCTTGCCGTGGCGCAGCTGGAGCAGCACCTTGGCCAGGCCCGCCATCCCGGCGGCGGCGAGCAGGTGGCCCAGGTTGGCCTTGACCGACCCGAGCGCGCAGAACTGCCGGTCCCCGGTGGACTTCCGGTAGGCCGAGGTGAGGGCACGCACCTCGATCGGGTCGCCCAGGGCGGTGCCCGAGCCGTGTCCCTCGACGTAGCCGATCGTCCTCGGGTCGATCCCGGCGTCCTCGACGGCCTTCTCGACCGCCCGGGCCTGCATGGCCGGGCTCGGCACGGTGAAGCCGTTGCGCACACCGGCGTTGGACAGGGCGGTGCCCTTGATCACGGCGTAGACGTGGTCGCCGTCCCGCTCCGCGTCGGCCAGCGGCTTGAGCACCACCGCGCCCACGCCCTCGCCGAGGATGGTGCCGTCCACGCCGACGCCGAAGCTGCGGATCACGTCGGAGGTGCCGGTGGTGAAGTGCTCCTCCGAGGAGGTGATCAGGTTGTACGGGTGCAGCAGCAGATTGATGCCGCCCGCGACGACCATCCGGCACTCGCCCGCCCGCAGCATCTGCACGGCCTGGTGGACGCAGGTGGAGGAGGCCGAGCACATGGTGTCCAGGAAGATCGACGGCCCGGTCAGGCCGTAGAAGTAGGACAGCATGTTCGGGATCGTCCCGGTGTAGCTGCCGCTCTGCGGGGCGCCCCGGGTGAGGCTGTTCTGGAAGCCGTACAGGTTGTAGTGGTTGCTCATCGTGCCGACCAGCACGCCGACGTCGCCCTGGTAGCGGCGGCGGATCGTCTCCCGGGAGTAGCCCGCGTCCTCCAGCGCCTGCACGCCGGCCTGGAGGAACAGCCGGACCTCCGGGGACATCTGCTCGGCCTCGCGCTTGGAGATCCGGAAGTACCGGGGGTCGAAGGCGTCGATGTCGCGCAGGAAGGTGCCGGTGCGGATCACGCTCTTGCCGCGCACGGAGCGGTCGCTGTCGAGGACGATCCGGTGGTCCCAGCGCTCGGCGGGGACCTCCTCGAAGCTGTGCCGGCCGCTCTCCAGCAGCTCCCACAGCTCGTCGAGGGTGTCGGCGCCGGGGTAGCGGCCGGACACCCCGATGATCGCGATGTCGTGCCGGTCGTCCCGGGCGTTCGACGGTCCGGACCCGGACCGGGGCGCGCTCTCCTGCTGCTCCGGCTCCGGCTCCGGCTCGGGGTCCGGCTCCGGCGTCGCCTCGCCGAGGACGGCCGCCAGCTGCTCCCGGCGGGTCTCCACGAAGTGGGCGGCGACGTCGGCGATGTTCAGGTACTCGAAGAAGATCGTCTTGGAGAGCGGCCCGAACAGCTTCTCCAGTTCGGTGGTCACCCCCATGATGCTCAGCGAGTCGATGCCGTACTCGATCAGGTCGGTGGCCGGGTCGAGGTGCTCCGGGGGGTGCCGCAGGACCTCGGCGACGATCCGCCGCAGCAGCTCCTCGGTCCGTGCGGTCAGGTCCCCGGTTCCGGTTCCGGTTGCGGTGCCGGTGCCGGTGGCCGCGGGGATCGTGGTGGCCGGCGCCGCGACGGGCCGCGCGGGCGCCGCGGGGGGACGGGCCGCGAGCGTGGCGCCCGCGCCGTAGCCGACCACGAGGTGGGCCGGGGCGTCGGCGCCCAGGGCCAGGCCGAGGGCGCGCAGCCCCGCCTCGGTGGGCAGCGGCTCCCAGCCCCGCTCGCGGCGCATCGCCTCCCGCCCGGCCGCGTCCATCGCCATGCCGCCCTCGGCCCACAGCGGCCAACTCACCGCGACGGTACGGCCGCTGCGCTCCCCGGCCTCGACCAGGGACCGCCGGTGCCCGGCGAAGGCGTCCAGGAACGCGTTGGCCGCCGCGTAGTCGGACTGGCCGGGGTTGCCGTACACCGAGGCGACCGAGGAGAACAGGACGAAGTGGTCCAGGTCGAGGTCGCGGGTGGCGGCGTCCAGGTTGAGCGTGCCGCGGATCTTCGGCGCCGTCACCCTGCGGACGTCGGCCAGGTCCTTGCGGACCAGGAACTGGTCGCGCAGCAGGCCGGCCGCGTGGACGACGCCGTGGAGCGCGCCGTGGTCGCGCAGGATCGTCTCGACGGCGGCGCGCACCTCCTCGGCGTCGGTGACGTCCACGGGCAGGTAGTGGGCGTCGACGCCGTCGGCGCGCAGGGCGTCGAGCGAGCCGGTCGCGGACCGGCCGCTGAGCACGACGGTGGCCCGCGCCCGGCCGAAGTAGCGGGCCAGGTGCGGACCGATGCCGCCGAGGCCGCCGGTCACCCAGTACACCCCGCCGGTCCGCAGCTCCGGGACGGCCGGGCCGGCGCCGAGCGGCGCCGCCACGGGCTCCAGCACCTGCCGGAGGCCGTCGGCGCGGCGGCGGACCTCGCTGTCGGCGCCGTCGTCGGCGCACTCCTCGGCGACGATCCGCTCGACCTCGGCCGGGGACGCGGCCGCCAGGCCGTCGACCCGCACCACCCGGCCGGAGACCAGCGGGTTCTCCGCCGCGACGGTGCGGAACAGGGCGGCCAGCGGCCGGTGGAAGTGCGCCGGGACCCTTCCGTCCACCAGCACCACGAACCGCTGCTCGCTGGTGGGCCGGGAGTCCAGCACCGCCCGGACGGCCGCGAACACCGTGTCCGTCACGGCGTCGACGCCGTCGGCCGGGGCGGCGGGGGCGATCCGCGGCAGCTCCGGGGTGTGGGCGGTACGGGCGGCGGTGCCGGGGGTGGCCGGGCGGTCGGTCCACCGGATGGTGGCGGTGACGACGCCGCCGGCCGTACCGCCGGTGCCGGGACCGCTGGTGCCGGGACCGCTGGTGCCGGGACCGGCGGTGGCGCGCTGGGCGAGCCCCCGGAGCGTGGCGTGCACCACGCCCTCCCGGTCGCACAGGTCGATGTCGAAGGTGGCCACGGTGCCCGAGCCTCCGCTGCGCCGCACCCACGCCCAGCTCTCGGCCGGGCACGGCCGGTGGACCAGGACCTCGTCCAGGGCCAGCGGGAGCGTCGGACCGGCCGAGTCGTCCATCAGCGAGACGGAGACCTGGAAGGCCGCGTCCAGCAGGCTCGGCGGCAGCAGGTGCCCGCCGCCCTCGGGCTCGGTCGCCCGGATCCGGGCGAGCGCCCGGCCCGCGCCGGTGCGCAGCTCCCGCAGGGCGCGCATCGCCGGGCCGTACTCCAGGCCCTGGGCGCGCAGCCGCCGCTGTACGTCCGCCGGGTCGGCCGCGTCCGGGCAGGAGGCGCGCAGCGCGTCCAGGTCGAGCGGGGCCGGCGGCGCGGGCGGGACGAGTTCGGCGTGGCCGGTGGCGTGGAGCGTGCCGTCCAGCCGGAACCCGATGGCGATCGCCCGCTCCCCGGGCGTCAGTTCGACCAGGACGTCGACGGGTTCGGCGTCGACGGTCACCGGCCGCAGCCAGGCCAGGTCGCGCAGCCGTACGGTGCCCGGAGCGGTGCCAGGCGCGGCGGCCGGAGCGGCGGCCGAGAACTCGACGGCGGCCCGGGCCATCTCGACGTACGCGGCGGCGGGCAGCACCCGGCGGCCGCGGACCCGGTGGTCGTCGAGGAACGGCTCGGCGCCGGTGAACGTCGAGGTGTAGCGCTGCTGCGCCAGGTCGGAGGTGTTGCGGTGGACGAGGGGGTGCAGCTGCCCGGGCGCGCCGACCGGCTCCGGGACCCGGTACCAGTGCCGGTCCCGGGCGAACGGGTAGGTGGGCAGCCGCACCCGGTGGGCGCCGGGGTGGTGCGGCCACCGGGCCTCGCCGCCGCCCAGCCAGTCCTCGACCGCCGCGATGACCTCCGGCGCGGCGCCGGCCGGGTCGGCGTGGCCGCCGGCCGGGAGCGCCCCGGTGGCGAGCGACTCCAGGGCGGCGAGGAGCTGCTCCCGGTCCGCGACGACCAGTGCCGCCCGGACGGCCAGCGGTTCGCGGCCCACCCGCAGGGTGTGGGCGACGTCCGCCAGGCCCTGGCGCGGCAGCAGCGCCGACTCCGGTGCGAGCAGGTGCGCGCGCAGCCGCCCGGCGAGCGCGCGCAGCCGCTCGGGGGTGCGCGCGGACAGCGGGACGACGTACGGGCCCGGGCCGTCAAAGGACGCGGGGCGGTGCGCCGGTTCCTCCAGCAGCACGTGGGCGTTGGTGCCGCCGAACCCGAAGGAGCTGACGCCGGCCCGGCGCGGCGCGTCCTCGGGGGCGGGCCAGGGCCTGGTGCCGTCCACGACGTAGAAGGGGCTGCCGTCCAGGGTGATCAGCGGGTTCAGGGCCTGGAAGTTGACGGTGGTGGGCAGCACGCCGGCCGCCATGGCGGCGACCACCTTCACCACGCCGGCCACCCCGGCGGCGGACTCCAGGTGCCCGATGTTGGTCTTGATCGAGCCGATGCCGGTGGTGCGCGGGCTCGGCTCCGTCCCCGCGGCCTCGTGCAGGCTGCGGAAGGCGCGCTTGAGGCCGACGACCTCGATCGGGTCCCCGACCGGGGTGCCCGGCCCGTGCGCCTCGATGTAGCCGACCGTCTGCGGGGCGACGCCCGCCCGGGTGTAGACGTCCTCGATGAGCGCGGCCTGGGCGGTCGGGCTGGTCACGGTCAGCGAGTTGGTGCGGCCGCCGTGGTTGGTGCCGACGCCCTTGATCACGCCGTGGACCGGGTCGCCGTCCGCGAGCGCCCGGGCGAGCGGCTTGAGCAGCAGGACCGCCCCGCCCTCGCCGCGCACGAAGCCGTCGGCGTCCTGGTCGAAGGCGTGCGCCCGGCCGGTGGGCGAGAGCATGCCGGCCTTGCTGAAGGCCACGAAGAGCTTCGGGGACCAGCACAGGTTCACGCCGCCGGCCAGTGCCAGCTCGCAGTCGCCGTTGTTCAGCGCGGTCACGGCCTCGTAGAGCGACACCAGGGAGCTGGAGCAGGCGGTGTCGTTGGCGATGCTCGGGCCGTGGAGGTCGAAGTAGTAGGACAGCCGGTTGGCGACGATCGAGTAGGCGGTGCCGGTGGGCAGGTAGGCGTCGGTCGCCACGCCGTCGCGTTCGATGAGTTCGGCGTAGTCGGCGTGGCACAGGCCCATGAAGACGCCGGTGCGGCTGCCCGCGAGGTCGGCGGCGCGGTAGCCGGCGTCCTCGATGGCCTTCCAGGCGAGTTCGAGGGCGATCCGCTGTTGCGGGTCCATCGTCTCGGCCTCGCGCGGGGAGATGTTGAAGAAGGCGGCGTCGAAGCGGTCGGCGTCCTCGATGAACCCGGCCCAGATGCTGTTGGTCCGTTCGCCGCCGGTGCGCGGATCGCCGAAGTAGCGTTCCTTGGACCAGCGTTCGGCGGGGACCTCGGTGATCAGCGAGCGCCCGGCGGCGAGGTGGTCGAAGAGGGCGGGCAGGGTGTCGGCCCCGGGGAAGCGCAGGGCGAGCCCGATGATGGCGGTGCCGTCGGTGGTCACCGGGTCTCCTTCACGGTCGGGACGGCGCGGCGCCGGTCCACGGTCACCTTCAGGTCGAGCGCCCCGGCCGGGGCGCCGCCGGCGCGGCCCGCGCCGTCGAGCACGAACAGGCGGTGCAGCACGGCGGTGGTGAGCAGGTAGACGAAGGCCTGGTCCTCCTTGGTGCTCACCTCCTCGACGGGCGAGGTCATGATCCGGTCCGTCAGCCGGCGGGCGAACCGCTGGTCCAGGAAGTCGAGCTTGCCCAGCTCGGCGTCGGACAGCAGCAGTTCGAGGTAGTCCGGGCGGCTCTCCTTGAACGCCTCGCTGCCCGGGGCGCGGTAGGGCTGCTTGGGGCGGTCGGTGGTCCAGGGCGGCAGCTCGGCGCGGAACGCCCGCTTCAGCAGGGCCTTCTCGTTCCACCCGTCGTCGAAGCGCAGGTTGACCGAGGCGGCGGCCCGGACGACCGCCGGGTCGAGGAACGGGCAGCGGTTCTCCACGCTGTGCGCCAGCGCGACGCGCTCGCCCTGGGTGGAGAGGAGGAAGCCGGGCAGCAGGGTCTTGTACTCCAGCCACTGGGCCTTCTGCACCGCGGACATGGCCTGGTATCCGGGCGTCCGGGCGACCAGGTCGAGCAGGCCGGCGAACGGGTCCTCCCGGGAGGCGAGCAGCCGGGCCGCGAACCGGCCGTTCTGGTAGCGCAGTTCGTGGGAGAACAGGCCGGGCATCCGCTCGGTGGCGAACTGCTGGTACAGGCCGAGCAGATGGCCCTGGTGGGCGGGGCCGAAGTGCGCCAGCTCGGGGTGCAGGGTGGCGAGCGCGGTGCGCCGCCCCTCGTCGTCGAGTCCGTGCCAGCGCTCCCGCAGCATGGTCTCGCGGAACAGCGAGTAGCCGAGGAAGGCCTCGTCGGAGCCCTCGCCGCTGAGCACGGTCTTGATGCCGGCGTCCCGGACGTGGCGGGAGAGCAGGAACATCGGGACGAAGGAGGTCCGGAAGGCGGGCGTCTCGGCGTGGTACACCGCGGCCGGCAGGTTGTCGGCGATGTCCGCGGCGGTGACCGGGACGGCGCAGTGCTCGGTGCCCAGGTGGTCGGCGACCAGGAGCTGGCTGTCGGACTCGTCGAAGTTCTTGTCCCTGAAGGCCACCGAGAAGGTGCGGACCCGGTGCCGGGACAGCTGGGTGGCGAGGCTCGTCACCACGGAGGAGTCCAGGCCGCCGCTCAGGTAGACGCCGACCTCGACGTCGGAGCGCAGCCGCAGCTCCACCGCGGCGCGCAGGCTCTCCCGGACGAACTCGACGGCCTCCGCCTCGGTGCCGTCGAAGCCCGGCACGTCGAAGCCGAGTTCCTCGTACGGGTGCAGCGAGCGGCGGTCTCCGTCGACCTCCAGGTAGGAGCCCATCGGCAGCTGGTGGACACCGGCGAAGGGCGTGCGGTCGGGCAGCGGCGTCCACACCGCGTAGATGGCGGCGAGGTCCTGCGGGGAGAGCTTGAACCGGAAGCCGGGGAAGGCGCCGAAGGCCTTCGTCTCGGAGGCGAACAGGAGGGCGCCGTCGTGCTCGGCGTAGTACAGCGGGCGCTTGCCGTAGCGGTCGCGGGCCAGGACGAGCCGGCCGGTCAGGGAGTCCCTGATCGCGAGCGCGAACGGGCCGTTGAAGCGGGCGAAGCAGTCCGGGCCCCACTGGATCCAGGCCTGGAGCGCCACTTCGGTGTCGGAGTGGTCGGTGCGGAACGGGCGGCCGAGGGCCTCCAGCTCCGCGCGCAGCTCGATGTGGTTGTAGATCTCGCCGTTGAAGCAGATCCAGTGGCGCTCGGTCGGGTCCGCCATCGGCTGGGCGCCGTCGGCGGGGTCGACGATCGCGAGCCGGACGGTACCCATGGCGAGCCCGTCGTCCAGGTAGTAGCCGGCCTGGTCCGGTCCGCGGTGGCGGATGGCCGACAGCATCGAGGTGATCACCTCGGCGGCCGCTCCGGACAGCGGTGGCGCCGAGAGGAACCCAGCGAGTCCGCACATGAGTGGTCCCCCCTAGATTCCGGCGAGCTTCTTCTGGATGAATTCGTCGATCGCGGTGAGCGAGACGAGGACGTCCATCAGGATCTCGTCGGCGTCGAGGGTGATGGAGAACTCGGTTTCCAGGAAGCGCATCATTCTGACGTAGCCGAAGGAGTCGATGACCCCGGCCTTGAACAGGTCGGTGTCAGGGGTGATCTCCTCGTCGAACTCGAAGAGGAAACGGTCTTCCAGGTAGCTCCGGATGATTTCCGTCGTCGATTCCATCGTTCAGCCTCCAGAGGTAATGGTGTGGACCATTCGGGTGAGGGCGGTGCCCCCGATCTCGGTGAACTCCAGCGGGTCGTCCGGGTCGAGCAGACTTCGGACACAGTCGGTCCAGCGCACCGGGGCGACGAGCTGTTCGGCGAGCAGCCGGGCGGTCTCCGGCGCCCGGTGGGGCCGGGCGGTGACGTTGGAGACGACCGGTGTCGCGGGTTCGGCGAAGGTGAAGCCGGTGAGGAACTCGGCGAAGCGCACCCGGGCCGGCTCCATGTACCGGGAGTGGAACGGGGCGCTCACCCGGAGCCGGGTGGCCCGGATCCCGGCCTCCTCCAGGCAGTCGAGCGCGGCGGCCAGCACCGGCGGGGTGGCCGCGATGACCAGCTGGGAGGGGGTGTTCAGGCCGGCGATGTCGACGCCGTCGACGCCGTGGTCGGCGAGGACCTTCAGCACATGCTCCTCGGAGCTGCCCAGCACGGCGGCCATGCCGCCGTCGGAGGCGGCGGCCATGAGCTCGCCGCGCTTGGCGACCAGCCGGAGCCCGGTCTCGAAGTCGAAGACCCCGGCGGCCAGCAGGGCGTTGTACTCGCCGAGGCTGTGGCCCAGGTAGCAGTCGGCCCGGCGGTCCTCGCGGTGGGTGTGCTCGAAGCCGTGCAGGGCGTTGACGACGAAGATCGCCGGCTGGGTGTACTCCGTGCGGGAGAGCAGGCCGTCGGGGTTCTCGGTGCACAGGGCGGCCAGGTCGTATCCCAGCAGGTCGGAGGCGAAGGCCACCAGTCCGGGGTAGCGGGCGAAGACCTCGGCGCCCATTCCCTTGTGCTGGCTGCCCTGGCCGGCGAAGAGCATGGCGAACACGGCGTTCCTCCGACTTCGTCGCGGGGTGGGGAGAACGGGGGCTGTGCCTCGGGCGGCTCGGCCGGCGGGCTCACGGCCGGCCGGCCGAGACCACCGACCTGAGGACGTTCAGGACGGCCCGGCCGCGCCGGCCGAGCGCGAGGGAGGGCGCGGTGGCCACCCCGAGGCGGGCGGTCGGCGCCGGCTCGGCGAGCTCGACCGCGCGGATCCGGCCGCCCTCCAGGGTGGCGGCCCGGTGGGTGCGCTGGTAGGCCAGGGTGAACCCGCACCCGGCGGCCACCAGGCCGCGGACGGTCTCCGGCCCGGCCGCGGTGATCACCGGTGGCGGCGGCACGCCGGCCTCGGCGAAGGACTTCTCGAAGTGCAGCAGCAGCGGCGGGTCGTCGGGGGCGACGAACGGCCGGTCGGCGAGCCTGGCCAGCGGGACGGGGCCGGCCCGGCCGACCGGGTCGTCCTCCGGGTCGCCGTCCGGGAGGAGGGCCTGGAGGCGCAGCTCGGCGAGCGGGACGAACCGGCAGCCGCCGCTCAGGAAGTCGTAGGTGACGGCGAGTTCGCACTGCCCCTCGCGGAGCAGCGCGAGCAGCGGGTCGGCCCGTTCCTCCCGGGTGCCCAGCCGCAGCCCGGCGTGCCGCTGTGCGGTGATCCGGTGGACCGGCGGGAGCAGGAACGGGGCCAGCGCGGTGAGGAACCCGACGCCGATCCGCCCTTCGAGGCCGCCCGCCAGGGCGTCCCCCTGTTCCTGGAGGTCCCTGGCCTGTCCCAGCAGCGCCCGGGCGCCGAGCAGCAGGTGGCGCCCGTTGGGCGTGAGGGACACGCCGCGGGCGTGGTGGCGCAGCAGCAGCTGGACGCCGAGTTGGCGCTCCAGCCGGATGATGGCCGAGGAAACGGTCGATTGCGAGGCTCTGAGCTTTTCGGCCGCTTCCGAGATGTTGCCGAGTTCGGCCGATTCGACGAAATAGCGTAGCTGGGTGAGGCTGAAGTCCAGTCGTTCGGTCATTCTTCACGTCCGGAGAAAGCTGTCGGGCGGTATCCGGGAAGGCTTCATGTCGTGAACGTGTCAAGCACGTAAAAAGCGCAGGCCCCGGGCGTTATTCAGCCCGTGGGTATGCGCGGGAATGTGGAACACGGAGCGAAGTGCTTCGCTCACCATAGGCGACAGGTTGACGGTCGAACAAGGTCGCCCCGGGGCGGGGATGTGAAGGACTCGCGGGAGCAACCGGCGGATCGGGTTCCGCCGACGGGCGGGCCGGGGAGGTGACGCCGGGGGCGGGGGCGGTGCCGGGCCGGTACCGCCAACTAGGATGCCCGGGTCACCGGAACGGGTTCGAGTCCGCCACCGGTGAGCCAGGTGACGGAGAGACGAGGGAGCACCCGTGCCCAGCCAGCGGTCCATCAACGAGGCCGAGAGGCTCGTCCAGGCGAAGCTCGGCGGCAGCCCGATCCGCCGGGAGCGGATGGCCGCGGTGGCCAACATCTACCGGGCCGCCTCCACCGTGCGCCAGCACCTGGAGAACTCCGTGCTGCGCGGCTCGGACCTCACCTGGACCGCCTTCGTCGTCCTCTGGGTCGTCTGGGTCTGGGGCGAGTCCGAGACCCGGCACGTCGCCGAGGAGGCCGGCATCTCCAAGGGCACGCTGACCGGCGTCTCCCGCACCCTGGAGTCGCGCGGCCTGCTGCGCCGCATCGACCACCCCACCGACGGGCGGCTGGTCCTCCTCGCGCTCACCGAGCAGGGCGAGGAGTTCATGCGCGAGGTGTTCCCGGCCTTCAACGACGAGGAGTCCTTCGTCACCTCCCGGCTCACCGACGAGGAGTGCGTCAGCCTCGCCGACGGGCTGCGGCGGGTGGTGCTCCAGGTCGAGGAGCACGGCGAGGAGCGGCGCCGCTCGCTGCTGAAGGGCGAGGAGCCCGCCCCGCGCCGCAGCGGCCGGCGCCCCGCCCGTGGCTGACTCGGGCGCTTCCGCGCGCCGCCCGCGGCCGACTCAGGCGCCTCCCCGCGCCGCCCGGACCAGGGCGTCGAAGATCCGCTGCTGGGCCGGGTCCTCGTGGGCGGTGTCCTCCGGGTGCCACTGCACGGCCGTGAACCAGCCCTTCGCCCCGGGCAGTTCGACGGCCTCGACGGTCCCGTCGGCCGCCCGGCCGGTGACCGCCAGGCCCTCCCCGAGCCGGTCCACGTGCTGGTGGTGGTAGCAGGAGGCTTCGACCCGCTCGCCGCCGGTGATCGCGGCCAGCGCCGAACCGGGGGTGAGCGCGACGGGCCGGCGGACGTGCCGGTGCTCGCGGCCGGGGCCGCCCATGTCCTGGTGCAGGGTGCCGCCCAGCACCGTGTTGACCACCTGGAGCCCCCGGCAGACCGCCAGCAGCGGCACCCCGTCCGCCAGGGCCCGCCGGGCGAGTTCCAGGTCGAACGCGTCCTGCTCCTCGTCCACGTCGTAGACCGCCGCGTGGGCGTCGGCCGCGCCGTAGCGGTGCGGCGCGAGGTCCCCGCCGCCGGGGAGCAGCAGGGCGTCGAAGCGGGCCAGCCGGGCGGTGACCTCCGCTGGGTCGGCGGCGCCGCCGGGGGCGTGGGGGTGCAGGGTGACGGGCTCGCCGCCGGCCCGCCAGACGGCCTCGATCAGGGCCCGGGCGTTGACCTCGGCGGCGTGGCGCAGGGCGGAGGTGGAGGCGGCGAAGCGGGCGGGAACGGCGATCAGCGGGCGGTGGTTCACAGCTGGATCCAGGTTGTCTTGAGTTCGGTGTACTTCTCCAGGGCGTGGGCGGACTTGTCGCGACCGTTGCCGGACTGCTTCATCCCGCCGAAGGGCACGGTGAGGTCGCCCTCCTCGTAGCAGTTGACCCAGACCGTACCGGCCCTGAGGGCGCGCGAGACCCGGTGGGCGGTGGAGAGGTCGGAGGTCCACAGCCCGGCGGCGAGGCCGTACTCGGTGGCGTTGGCGAGGGCGACGGCCTCGTCCAGGTCGTCGAAGGCGAGGACGGACAGCACCGGGCCGAAGACCTCCTCGCGGGCCAGCCGGCTGTCCGGGGCGACCCGGTCGAAGACGGTGGGTTCGAGGTAGCAGCCGCCGGTTTCGGCCAGGGCGCGCCCGCCGCCGGTGCGCAGCCGGGCGCCGTCGTCCAGGGCGGTGCGGACGTGGCCGAGGACCCGGCCGAGGTGCTGTTCGCCGACCAGGGCGCCCATCTCGGTGGCGGGGTCGAGCGGGTCGCCGACCCGCAGGGCGCGGGCGCGCGCCACGACGGCCTCGGTGACCTGTTCGGCGACGGAGGAGTGGACCAGCAGCCGGGAGGGCGCGGTGCACATCTCGCCCTGGTTGAAGAAGATGCCCCAGGCGGCGGTGGCCGCGGCCCGCTCCAGGTCGGGGGCGTCGGGCAGGACGATGTTGGGCGACTTGCCGCCCAGTTCCAGCCAGACCCGCTTGAGGTTGGAGTCGGCGGAGTAGCGCAGGAAGTGGCGGCCGACGGCGGTGGAGCCGGTGAAGGCGAGGACGTCGACGTCGGGGTGCAGGCCGAGGGCCCGGCCGGCCACCGGTCCGTCGCCGGCCACGACGTTGAGGACGCCCGGCGGCAGCCCGGCCGCGAGGCCGATCCGGCCGAGCAGCAGGGCGGACAGCGGGGAGTTCTCCGAGGGCTTGAGCACGACCGTGCAGCCCGCGGCCAGCGCCGGGGCGATCTTCCAGCCGGCCAGGGTGAGCGGGAAGTTCCAGGGGACGACCGCGCCGACGACCCCGGCGGGCTCCCGGGTGACGAGGGCGAGGGCGTCGGGCGCGGTCCGCGGGGACTCGTCGGTGAGCTTGTCGGCGAGCCCGCCGTACCAGCGGAAGGTGTTGATCAGCGCCCGCAGCTCGATGTCGTGGGCGTCGGTGACCGGCTTGCCCATCTCCAGGCTGACGGCGAGCGCCAGCTCGGCCCGCCGCTCCTCCACCAGCTCGGCGAAGCGCAGCAGGACGCGGCCGCGTTCGGCGGGGGCGAGCCGCGGCCAGGGGCCGTGGTCGAAGGCCCGGCGGGCGGCGGCGACGGCCGCGTCGACCTCGGCCGCACCGGCGTCGGCGACCTCGGCCAGCACCCGGCCGTCGCGGGGGGACACCACGGAGAACGTGCCGCCGCCACCGGCTTCGTCGGCGCCGTCGATCAGGTGCTCGCGGACGGGCCGGAAGGCCTCGGCCCGGCGGAGCCAGTCGTCGTGGGTGGCGAGGGTCATGCGGTCCTCCAGGAGGGCTGGGGCGGCGCGCGCCCGGGCCTCGGGCGCGCGCCGTCGGGGAAGGTCAGCTGCGGCGGCGCCGGATCAGGTGGTTGGCCACCCCGAGCGCCAGGACCACGGGCACCGAGCCGACGAGCCAGAGGGCGGTGCCGGCCGAGCCGCCGATCAGGGTGGTGAAGTTGGCGAGGATGAGCCAGATGGCGCCCGCGATGCCGATCGCGCCCAGGACGGGGGCGATCACGGTGTTCCACGCCCGGGTGTCCACCCGCCGGCGGCGGAAGAACACCACGACCGACACCGAGGTCAGCAGGTAGAGCAGCATCATCGCCAGCACGGCGAGCCCGCTGAACCAGGAGAAGAGGCTGAGCACCGGGTCCTTGCCGGCCACCGCGAAGGGCACGACCAGCAGGACGGCGATGACGGTCTGTACCCGGCCGGCCGTCGCCGGGGCGTGCTTGCGGTTCAACCGGCGGAGCGGCGCGGGCAGTTGGCCGTCCCGGGCGAGGCAGAACAGGTAGCGGGCGGCGGAGTTGTGGAAGGTCAGCACGCCGGCGAACAGCGAGGTGGCGAGCAGCACCGGCAGGACGCCGCCGAGCCAGCCGCCGAACAGGTCGGTGACGGGGGCGAAGACGAACCCGGCGGAGTCCCCGGCCTCCAGGGCCTTTCCCGCCGCCGCGGGGGCCTTCGAGGCGCCGTACGAGGAGATCAGCGTCCACGAGGTGAGGGCGAAGAAGCCGGTGACCACGATCACCGAGAGGTAGGTGGCGCGCGGCACCGTCTTCTTGGGGTCCTTCGCCTCCTCGCCGTAGATGGCGGTGGCCTCGAAGCCGAACATCGACGCCAGGGCGAACATGACGGCGACGCCGGGCGCCCCCTGGAGGGCGGCGGAGGGGGAGAAGCTGTCGGCCAGGCCGAGGCCCTCGGGCCCGCCGCCCTTGGCCAGGGTGACCAGGCCGAAGAGCGCCAGGATGCTGAACTCGGCGAGCACGAAGGCGGCCAGCACCTTGGCGCCCATCTCGATGCCCAGGGCGCCGAGGGCCTGCACCACGGCCATCGTCACCAGCGTGTAGACCCACCAGGGGAGGTGCAGCGGGGTGTGGTCGGCGACGAGCCCGCTGACGATCGAGCCGTACAGGCCGTACATCCCCGCCTGGATGACGCAGTAGGAGAACAGGGCGACGGCGGCGCTGCCCGCGCCGGCGGTCCGGCCGAGGCCGGCGCCGATGTACGTGTAGAAGGCGCCGGCGTCCACGACGTGACGGCCCATCGCGATGAACCCGACCGAGAAGAGCAGGATCACCGCCCCGGCCAGTACGTAGGCGGCCGGGGTTCCGGAGCCGTTGCCGAAGGCGACCGACAGCGGGGCGGCGCCTGCGATGCCGGTCAGCGGGGCCTGGCCGGACAGGACGAAGAAGAGGATGCCGAGGACGCCCAGGGCGTTTGGCTTGAGCGTGGACGTGGTGGGGGCGTCCCGCTCGGTCCGGTCTGCGGAAGTCGTCCGACTGTCCACAGGGATCACCTGCCAGAGAGGAGTGGGGGGAAGTCGTTTCAGGTCAAACGAGTTGCCTCATCGTGGGGCGCAACTATCCGTTTGGCAAGGGGTCGGGAGCCGGGAGTCCCGGTCAGCGGCCGTTCGGCTCCGCCGCCAGCCGGGCCAGCAGGCCCCGGAGCTCGGCCAGCGCCTCCTCGGTGGCCTCGCGCTCGCCGAACACCAGCTGGTGCAGCACCAGGCCCTCCAGCGCGGCGAACACCAGTCGCGAGGTGCCGTTGCTGACCGGGCCGGGCAGGATCCGGCCCAGCTCGCGCCGGCTGGCCTCGAAGTACTCCTCGTACAGGCCGCGCAGGTGCGGCAGCAGCTCCGGCCGGCGCCGCGCCTCCAGCAGCAACTCGTACTGGAAGACCTGGAGTTCCGGTCCGCTGTCGACCATGTCGGCCAGGCCGGCGGAGAAGTCGGCCGGGCTGCCGGTGCCGGCGCCGAGCGCGCTGGCGCTCAGCGAGGAGTGGACGGCGTGGGCGACGGCCTCCTCGATCAGCGCGTCGCGCGAACCGAAGTGGTGCACCACGAGCCCGTGGGTGACCCCGGCCTCCTGGGCGACGGCCCGGTAGGTGAGCTGCCGCAGACCGCCCCGGGCCACCACGCGCACGGCGGCGTCCAGCAGGGCCGTCCGGCCCGTCCCGTAGTTCGTGACGCGCTTGCGGGCGCCGCGCTCGCGGACGGGCCGGACGGCTTCGACCGCGTCGGAGGCGCTGTCGGCCGCCAAGGGCTCCTGGTCGTTCACGCGTTCGACGGGGTCGGTCATGGTGGCGACCCTACCGGGGCCCATCGGTCAGCGCTTCGGCGGCCGGATGCCCCGGAACTCCCAGTCGCCGCCGAGGGCGGTGGACAGGACCTCCTCCGACTCCGTGGGCTGCGCCCCCACGTCGGTGCGCACCGGGGTCGGACCGGTCACGACGCGGTTGGTGAGCCGGCCGAGCCCCTCGACCTCCACCTCGACGACGTCCCCGGGCTGCACCGGACGGGAGTTGGCCGGGGTGCCGGACAGCAGCACGTCGCCGGGGTACAGGGTGATGGTGCGGGCGATGTCGGCGACCAGGTAGTGCATGTCCCAGGTCATCTCGTCGGTGGAGCCGTCCTGGACGACCTCGCCGTTGACGTAGGTGCGCAGCCGCTTGCCGCGGAAGTCCCAGTCGGTGACCAGCCCGGGGCCGAGCGGGCACAGCGTGTCGGAGCCCTTGACCCGGAGCATCGAGCCGGCGTCGGTGTCCCGGAAGTCGTGCAGGCCGTAGTCGTTGGCCACGGTGTAGCCGGCGATGTGGTCGCCCGCCTCGGCCGGGGAGATGTTGCGGGTGGTGCGGCCGATGACGATGGCGACCTCGCCCTCGTAGTTGAGCCACTTGCACCCCTCGGGGCGGACGATCGCGCCCCGGTGGGAGTTGAGCGAGGAGGTCGGCTTGTGGAAGTACGTGGGGGTGTCGGGCAGCCCGATCCGGAACTCGTCCACCCGGCTGCGGTGGTTGAGGTGGACGGCGATCACCTTCGACGGCACGACGGGCGGCAGGTGGTGGGCGTCCTCGATCGCGACGCGGCGGCCGTCGCCGGCGACCAGGTCGTCGCCCTCGCGCACGGTCTCCACGGCGGCGCCGTCGAGCAGGATGCGGCGGTACTCGGGCATGGCGGGGGCCTTTCTAGCTGAGGCTGTGGGGGTTGCGGGGGCCGGAGGCGGCGGGCAGTCCGGCGCCCGTCCAGCCGTTCTCGGGGCGGTCGAACCAGAGGTGGACCTGGCCGGTGCCGATGGAGTTCTCGTACTCGCCGTACTGGCGGGCCTTCGCGACGCAGGCCTGCTCGCCGAGGGCGCCGGCCATCATCAGGTAGTGGAAGAACCGGGCCTCGGGCTTGTACGTCCAGAACTCGTCCATGGTGTCGAGGACCTTGTCGTGGCGGCCCTCCCTGAACCAGGCGATCCGCTCCTCGTCGGCGGCGCGCGCCTGCGGGGTGAAGATGTGCGACGGGTCGCCGGACTCGTGGTCGCGCAGCTCGCGCAGCGGCCAGAAGGTGTGGGACAGCGCGCCGGAGGCGATCAGCAGCACCCGGCGGCCGGGGGTGGCGGCGATGCCGTCGGCCAGGGCCCGGCCGAGGCGCAGGTGGTCCTCCATGTCGCCGGTCTGGCAGACGCCGATGGTCACCCAGCGCTTGTCCGCCAGCCCCTCGCCGAGGAACTTCCACAGGTTGATCGTGGCGTAGTAGACCGGCAGGTAGGCGTCGTCGATCGGGGTGATCCAGGTGCCGTGCCGGTCGGCGAACCCGGCGATGTTGCGGGCGAGTTCGGGATCGCCGGGGTAGTCGTACGGCATCCGGCACATGCCGCGCGGCAGTTCCTCGGAGGTGAACAGGCCGGCCCGGCGGTGCTGGGCGGTGACCACGAACTCGACGGTGGTCGCCCAGTGGGAGTCCAGGACCACGACGGTGTCGTAGTCGTCGCGCGCGAAGACGTCCTCGCGCAGCTGCCGCAGACCGGTGACCAGGGTGATCTCCCTGCCCTCGTTCAGCTGGAGCCTGGTCTCCTCGGGCAGCACGATGGTGGGGACGTGGGCGAGCAGGCCCGCGCCGACGATCTCACCCATGGTCCGCCCATCCCTTCGGCGCGGTGACGGTGTTCTTGACGTCGCAGTAGAAGTCGAAGCTCCAGGTGCCGCCCTCGCGGCCGACGCCCGAGTGGCGGGAACCGCCGAACGGGGCCCGGAGGTCCCGGACGAAGAAGCAGTTGACCCAGACGGTGCCCGCCACCAGCCGCTCGGTGACGCGCCGGGCGCGGTCCCGGTCGCCGGTGGCGACGGTGGCGGCCAGACCGAAGCGGGTGTCGTTGGCCAGCCGGACGGCCTCCTCCTCGTCGCGGAAGGTCTGGAGGGTCAGGACGGGGCCGAAGACCTCCTCCTGGACGATCTCCGAGTCCTGGGCGACGCCGGTGAGCAGGGTCGGCGCGTAGTACCGGCCCTCCAGGCGCTTGCCGCCGATCTCGGCGGTGGCACCGGCCGCGAGGGCCCGCTGTACGAAGCCGTCGATCTTCTCCAGCTGGCGGGGGTGGATGTTCGGGCCGATCCCGGTGGCCTCGTCGCGCGGGTCGCCCTGCACGATGCGGGAGGCCTTCTCGACGAAGCGGCGGGTGAACTCCTCGGCGACCGTCTCCTCGACCAGGAGGCGGGTGGCGGCCAGGCAGACCTGGCCGGCGTTGTCGTACTGCTCCACCGCGAGGTCGACGGCGAGGTCGAGGTCGGCGTCGGCGAAGACCAGCAGCGGGGACTTGCCGCCCAGTTCGAGGCTGAGCGGGGTCAGGTTGGCGGCGGCCGAGGCGGCGATGTGCCTGGCGGTCGGCACCGAGCCGGTGAAGCTGATCCGCCGCACGTCGGGGTGCGCGGTGAGGGCGTCGCCGACCTCGGAGCCCAGGCCCTGCACCACGTTGAGGACGCCGGCCGGCAGCCCCGCCTCGGCGGCGACGTCGGCGAGCAGCGAGGCGGTCAGCGGCGACCACTCGGCGGGCTTGAGGACGACCGTGTTCCCGGCCGCCAGCGCCGGGGCGACCTTCCAGGTGGCCAGCATCAGCGGCGCGTTCCACGGGGTGATCAGCACGCAGGGGCCGGCCGGGTCCCAGCTGACGCGGTTGGCGTGGCCGCGGGTGTCGAAGTCCTCGTGGGCGAGCTCCAGCAGCCAGTCGGCGAAGAACCGGAAGTTGTGCGCGACCCGGGGCATCACGCCGCGGCGGTGCGAGCGCAGCAGGGCGCCGTTGTCGGCCGTCTCCACGACGGCCAGGTCCTCCAGCCGGCGCTCCACGCCGTCGGCGATCGCGTGCAGCAGGCGGGCCCGCTCCTCGCGCGGGGTGGCGGCCCAGCCGGGGAAGGCCGCCTTGGCGGCGGCGACCGCCGCCCCGGCCTCGGCCGCGGTGCCCCGGGCGATCTCGCCGAGGACGGCGCCGTCGATGGGCGAGACGTCGGTGAAGGTCCCGGCGGAGGCGACGCGCTCGCCGCCGATCCAGTGCCGGGTGTCGACGGCGACGCCGGCGACGGTGGTGGTGTGGTCGCTCATGACCTGGGGCTCCTCGTGCGTCCTCGGAAGGGGCGGGGGCGGGTTCGGCGGGGGTTCACTCGGCGCCGGTCGTGCGGGAGGCGAGCAGCCTGCCGCCGTCCCACACCACCCCGACCTGCCGGTAGTAGGCGGCGATCGGCTCGCGGACCTCCAGGCGGGCCAGCTCCTCGGTGGGCGACTCGAACAGCTCCAGGTCGGCGTCCCCGACCCACGGAGTGCCGGCCTCGAAGGAGGAGGCGCCGGAGGCGACCAGCTCGTCCAGGGCGAGGCCCCCGCCCTTCTCGATCGAGGGCAGCCAGCGGTGGTGGGCCATCGGGTGGCCGTTGACGAAGCCGTTGGTCCCGGACGGCTCGCGCAGGGTGACGACGGCCTGGGCCAGGCGGCGGTCCGCGGCGGCGAGGGTGGCGCCGAAGCGGGCGCCGGCCTCGATGCGCGGGGCGGGACCGTACGGGTGGGGGCGGGTCTGGTGGATGGAGCCGAGCTTCTTCGGGTAGCCCTGGTGCAGTCCGCGGGCGATGGCGAAGTCCTTGTCGACCCAGATGTACACGCAGCGGCTGTACGTCTGCCCCCGGAACTTGCAGCGGACGACGGCGAACGCCTCCTTGTACTGGGCGAGCACCGGGTCGATCAGCTCCTGCCCGGAGGCGGAGCAGGACTGCCAGTCGGCCCAGATCAGCGCGACGGCGCCCGGGTCCTCGTCGGCGAGCTCCAGCGGTTCGGGCAGCAGCTCGCGCACCCGGGCCGGGTCGGTGCGGTACTCGATGGTCAGCAGGTCGCCGGAGTAGCGCCACGGCGGCGAGGGGATCAGCGAGGAGGCGCCGGTCGCCGTCTTGGGGTGGAAGTATCCACGGACACTGGCCACTTGGGGGTTCCTTACGCGGTGGGGGCGGGTTGCGGGGGAGCGGGCTGCCGGAGCAGTTCGGCGCGGTGGCGGGCGGCGGCGGCCGCGGCGCTCTGGCCGCCCAGGGAGACGACGCCGACGAGCAGGCCGTCCCGGTGGTAGCCGACCAGGACGTCGCCGTCGAGGTCGCCCTCCAGGACGCGCACGTCCTCCCGGCCGAGGGCGGGGGAGCCGAAGGACTGGAGCCGGAAGTCGTGCTGGTCGCTCCAGAAGGTCGGCAGCGGGGCGAACGGCTCCAGGCCGTGGTCGGTGCCGGTGAGGTGGGCGGTGAGCACCCGGGCGGCGTGTTTGGCCGTGTCGGTGGGGATGGACCAGTGCTCGACGCGGCGCGGGACGCCGTCGTAGCGGGCGTTGGGGAAGCGGGCGACGTCACCGACGGCGATCACCTCGGGGCGTCCGCCGGCCCGCAGGTGCTCGTCCGTGAGCACGCCGTCGGTCAGGTCCAGGCCGTTGCCCTCCAGCCACTCGGTGTTGGCGACGGAGCCGACCGACTCCACCACCACGTCCGCGGGCAGGACCCGGCCGTCGGCCAGGGCGACCCCGGTGACCGCGTCCTCGCCCTCGAAGCCGGTCACCCCGGTGCCGAGCGCGAAGCGCACGCCCCGGCGCTCGTGGCGGGTGAGCAGCGCGCCGGCCAGCAACTCGCCGAGCGGGCCGGCCATGGGCAGCGGCATCGGGTCGACCACGGTGACCTCGGCGGCACCGAGGGCCACCGCGGTGGCGGCCACCTCGCAGCCGATGAAGCCGGCGCCGACCACGACCACGCGCACGCCCGGGCGGGTCAGCGCCTCGCGCAGGCCCCGGGCGTCGGCCAGGGTGCGGACGGTGTGCCGGCCGGCCACCGGCCCGGGGCAGCGCAGCCGCCGGGGCCGCATGCCGGTGGCCACCACGAGGCCGCGGTAGGGCAGGGTCCCGCCGTCCGACAGTTCGACCGTCCGGCCGTCGAGGTCGGCCCGGGCGACGGCGGTGCCCAGGCGCCACTCGACGTCGGCGACGGCGGCCCGGGGCCGGAAGGCGAGCGACTCGAAGGTCGCCTTGCCGGCCAGGACCTCCTTGGAGAGCGGCGGCCGGTTGTAGGGCATGTGGGGCTCGTCCCCGACGAGGGTGATCGGCCCGTCCCAGCCGGCGGCGCGCAGCTGTTCGGCGGCGCGCAGGCCGGCCATGGAGGCGCCGGCCACGACGATGGGTGCGGTCACGGCTCAGTCCTCGATCCGGATGGCCTGGAGCGGGCAGACGTCGGCGGCCTCCTCGACGTCGGCGCGCAGCGCCTCGTCGGGGTCGGCGACGTAGGCGAGGCGCCCGTCGTCGTCGAAGCGGAAGACGTCGGGGGCGGCGAAGACGCACTGGCCGTGGTCCTGGCACTTGTTCATGTCGACGACGACCTGCATGGCCGGTCCTCCTGGTGCGGTGGGGGAACGTCGGAAGAGGGAGGAGAGGGGGCGCGGGCCCGCTGGGGCCGGGTCCCGGCCGGGGGCGGCGTACGCCGAGCGGCGGTCGCGGCCGCCAAAACGTTTGATGTCAAATAACGTAGGAGTGAGCAGCCCCCGGGTCAATAGCTATCCAGATGGATAAATTTGTGTGTCGCACCCCTTGCGGGAGGGTGACCCGCGTCCTTACCGTTTGCCACCAGTGAGCGAGCGGCATCCTGCATCCCCACGCAGTCCGAAGCCGCCGCGTTTCCTTCCCCCCGTGCCGCGAGTGCGGGGAGGCGCCCCCACTTCCCCCAGGAGACACCGGTGAGCGCATCCACCACCCCACCCGTCCGCCACCACCAGGAGCGGCTGGCCGCCGAGGGCATCGACGTGGTCCGGGTGACCTATCCCGACCTCATCGGCACCGAGCGGGCCCGGGACGTGCTGCTGGACCACCTGCCCTCGGCCTGCGACCACGGCCTCGCCTTCTGCCGGGCCGTCTACCACACCAGCCCCCAGGGCGACGTCGTCCCCGTCCCCGGCGGCCTGGACGCCGGCCTGCCCGACATCTGCGTGCGCCCCGACCTGGACACCCTGACCGCCCTGCCCTGGGAGCCCGGAGTCGCCACCTGCCTCGGCGACGTCACCGACCCGGCCACCGGACGGCCCGCCCCCGAATCCCCCCGCGACCTGCTGCGCGGCGTCGTCGAGCGCTGCCGGCAGTACGGCCTGCACCCGGTCGTCGGACCGGAGTTGGAGTACTTCCTGTGCGAGGAGGCGCCCGGCACGGAGCGCGGCTGGCGCCGCTACAGCGAAGCCGCCGGCGTCGTCTACACCGCGGGGCTGCGCGCCGACGGCGACAACCACCTGCTGCGCACCCTGCGCCTCCTGCGCGACCTGGAGATCGGCGTCACCAGCGGCAACCACGAGTTCGACGGCTCCCAGTTCGAGATCAACCTGACCCACTCGGACGCCATGTCGGCCGCGGACCGGGCCTTCCGCTTCAAGTCCGCCGTCAAGGAACTCGCCCGCAAGGAAGGCCGGTTGGCCACCTTCATGGCCAAGCCCTTCCAGGGCTCGGGCGGCTCGGGCTTCCACCTCCACCTGTCCTGCGTGGACGAGGCGGGCGACAACGTCTTCGCGGACCCGGCCGCGCCGTACGGGCTGAGCGCCACCGCCCGCCACGCCGTGGCCGGCGTCCTCGCCCACGCCCCGGCGCTCGCCGCGCTGGCCAACCCGACCGTCAACTCCTACAAGCGGTTCGGCCCCGACACCCTCGCGCCCTGGCTGATCGACTGGGGGCTGGACAACCGCAGCGCCATGGTCCGCATCCCGCCGGAGCGCGGCTCCGGCAGCCGCTTCGAACTGCGGCTGGGGGACGCCAGCGCCAACCCCTACCTGCTGATCGCCGGCACCCTCGCGGCGGCGCTGCTGGGCGTCGTCGCCGGGGACGAGCCGGCCGCCCCGCTGGAGGGCTACGGCTACGACCCCGCCAGGTCCGCCGTGCTGCCGGCCTCGCTGCCCGCCGCCCTCGACGCGCTGGAGGCGGACACCGCCCTGACCGAGGTGCTCGGCGGGGACTTCACCACCGCCTACCTCTCGTACAAGCGCGACGAGGTCGCGCGCTTCCATCGGCACATCACCGACTGGGAGTTCACCGAGTACGCCTACCACCTGTGAACGCCGAGGAGCGACCCATGACCACCGTGCCCACCACGCCCGCCTCCGGCGCCGTCCACGAGCCGATGCCCCTGGACCAGGTGAACCTGGCCGATCTCGACAACTTCACCGACGGCGTCACCCCGTGGCGGATGTTCCACACCCTGCGCCACGAGGCCCCGGTCCACTGGCAGGAGGAGGACGCGCCCAACTCCGGCTTCTGGTCGGTCACCCGGCACGCCGACATCGCCCGGGTCGATCGGGACGCCGAGACCTTCACCTCCACGAGGTTCGTGAACCTGGAGGAGGTCGACGACGACCAGATCAAGAAGCGCGCCTCGATCCTGGAGCTGGACGGCGTCCGCCACCGGGCCATGCGCAGCCTGCTCCAGCGCCAGTTCGGCGCGAGCGTGATCAACAGCTACGCCGACTTCCTGCGCGGCCTGACCGCCAGCACGCTGGACGCCGCGCTGGCCAAGGGCACCTTCGACTTCGTCAAGGAGGTCTCCGCCGACTTCCCGATCAACGTCCTCGCCCGCCTCCTGGACGTGCCGCCGGAGGACAACCAGCAGCTCATCGACTGGGGCAACCGGATCATCGGCAACACCGACCCGGACTACGCCGACGTCCTGCTGCACAGCGAGGAGAGCGAGAAGTACCGCGACCTGCCGTTCCGTTCGCCCGCCTCGCTGGAGGTCTTCGAGTACGGCCGCGAACTCGCCCGGCAGCGGCGCGGCGGCGACGGCACCGACCTGATCTCCCGGCTGGTCAACGAGACCCCGCGGGACGGGGTGCCGCTGTCGGCGCAGGACTTCGACAACTACTTCCTGCTCCTGGTCGTGGCCGGCAACGAGACCACCCGGCACACCATCAGCCACTCGATGCTGGCGCTGCTCCAGCACCCCGAGCAGCTGGCCCGCCTCCAGGCGGACCCGTCGCTGATCCCCGGCGCGGTGGAGGAGTTCCTGCGCTGGGCCTCGCCCGTCTACCACTTCCGCCGCACGGCCACCCGGGACGTCGAGCTCGGCGGCAAGCGGATCAGGGAGGGCGAGAAGGTCGTCATGTGGTTCGCCTCCGGCAACCGGGACGAGGAGGTCTTCGGCAACCCCTACGACTTCGACGTCACCCGCACGGACAACGACCACGTCACGTTCGGCAAGGGCAGCCCGCACCTGTGCCTGGGCAACCTGCTGGCGCGCACCGAGATCCGGATCATGTTCGAGGAGCTGATCCCGCGCCTGGCGGGCATCAGGCTGGCCGGCGAGGTCCCGCGGGTGCGCTCCAACTTCGTGAACGGCATCAAGAAGCTGCCGGTCGAGGTCACCCTCGCCTGACGGCCGCTGCGGCGGGGCGGGTCCGGGGCGGGGCGGGTCCGGCAGGGCAGGTGTTCTCCTCGTCCGGTGGGAGACGAGGAGGACGTCGGCCGGGTCTCGTCCGGCGCCGGCCCTGCTGCGGGTGGGTCAGAAGACGACGTGACCCCGGGAGGGGACGAGGAGGATGACGCGCAGGTCCGGGTTCCCGTCGGCGGTCAGCAGGTGGGAGACCACCTGGACGGGGGCCGGGCTGATGTGGCCGAGGTTGAGGGTGAACCGGTGGTTCTCCCAGGTCTCCGCCTCGACGGCCTCCGCCAGGAGCGCGGAGTCCCGGCCGTGCTGCTCCTTGAAGCCGTTCAGGACGGCGCGCAGGAACGGATCGTCGGGCCGGTGGGACAGCGCGAGCTTCAACATGCCGACGTAGCGCCGGGCGTGGACGTCCCAGCCGTGCAGGGTCGCCCGGGCCGAGGGGTCGGTCAGCGCCCAGGAGACGATGTTGGCCCGCTCCTCGGCGAGCGAGGGGAACCAGCGCGCCATGGCGTGGTTGCGGTGCAGCACGTTCCAGCGGGAGTCCATCACGAAGCCCGGGTTGGGCTCCTGGCCGCGCAGCAGGTCCTTGATCCAGCCGGGCGGCCGCGGCCGGAGCCGCTCGGCCGGCTGGAGTCGCTCGGCCGGGCGGCGCTGCGCCGGGACCGGGAACCGGGCGGCGGGCGGCGCGGGCGGCTGGGCGGCCGGGGCGGGGGCGAGGGTGTTCGCGGTGGCCTGCAGGGTGCGGTAGAGGGCCTCCAGCTGCGGTGAGGGGCGCACGCCCAGCGAGTTGGAGAGGATCTTGCGCAGGTTGTTGAACTCGTCCATCGCCTCCAGCACCCGGCCGGAGCCCGCCAGGGTGGTCATCAGGATCTCCCACAGCCGCTCCTGCAACGGCCGCTGGGCGACCTCGCGGCGCAGCCGGGTGATCACCGCGGGGGCGCCGAGGTCCTTGACGGCCAGCCGGCACCAGGCTTCCAGCGCGGCGTCCCGCTCCTCGTGCAGGGAGACCGACTCGGTGGCGAAGGGGTGCCCCTCCAGGCCGTCCAGGGCCGGCCCGCGCCAGAGGTCCAGGGCGTCGGAGAGCTGTTCCATGGCCGCGTGGTCGTCGCCGTCGTGCAGCAGGGCGCGGGCCTGGCGGATCGCGTCCCGCCACAGCACGACGTCGCTCTGCCGGGCGTTGAGCGTGATGCGGTAGCCGCCCGGCTCGGTGCGGATCAGGTCCTTGCCGCCGGGCAGGCTCTGCCGCAGCTTGGAGATGATCTTGCGGATCTGGTCGATCGCGCTGTCGGGCTCGCTGCCTCCCCAGGTCGACTCGATCAGACGGTGGTTGGGGATCACGTGCGGCGAGGTGAGGACGAGGTGGACCAGCACGCGTCTGGTGGCGTCGCCCCGGATGTGCATCGGCTCTCCGTTGAGCCAGATGGCCGGGGTCCCCAGCAGGCTGACGTGGAAGGCCTCCCGGGCGGCGACACCGGCGACCTTCGGGATGTCGGCGACCGCCGGAGCCGGGGCGGGGCGGGAGTGGTGCTCGGGCGTTTGCGGGTCGATGGTGGCGAACGTGGCGATGGAACCGTTCACGGGTATCGGGCCTATCGTCAGTGGGACGGCGGTGGGCTTGGTCAGCCGAACAGCTCGGTGATCGCGGTGCGTTGACGGTCCGTCAGTTCCAGTGCGGAGCCGGCCGCGATGTTGGCCAGCAGGTGGGCGGGGCTGATCGTGGCGGGCAGGGTGACGTGCACGCGCGGGTCGGACAGCCCCCAGCGCAGCAGGGCCTCGGAGGGCTCGGCGCAGCCGGCCTCGGCCAGCCGGCGGGGGTCGGGCTTCCGGCCGAGCAGGCCCCCCTCGGCGAAGGGGCGCATCACCAGCACGCCCAGGTCCAGTTCGCGGGCCAGCGGCAGGAGGCGCTCCTCGACGTCGCGTTCGCGCGGGTTCAGCGGGATCTGGACGGCGTCGAACACGCCGGTGCGCATGGCCTGTTCGAGCTCGGCCGCGGTGCCGCCGCCGAAGGCGTGGTCGCGCCAGTAGGTCAGGCCCAGCGCGCCGATCCGGCCGCGCTCGCGCTCCCGTTCGAGCCACGGCGCGTGGACCTGCCAGCCGATCAGGTGGTGCAGCTGGAGCAGGTCGACCCGGCCGTCGAAGAGGTCCAGCTGGTGCTCGAACTGGCGGCGGCCGGCGGCCGGGGTGTCGGCCCAGATCTTGGTCGCCACGAAGGCCCGCTGCCGGTCGGCGCCCAGGGCGCGGGCCAGCACTCCTTCGGAGCGCCCGTAGACCGGCGCGGTGTCGAAGACCCGCACCCCGTGGTCCAGCGCCAGCCGGACGATCTCGCGGGCCAGGTGCTCGCGCCCGGCGGGGAGGTCGAAGCGGCGCCAGGTGCCGAGTCCGACGCGGGGCAGGGTGAGGCCGGTGCGTCCGAGTTCACGACCCGGCAACGGGCGTGGGGCTGTGTGGGTTTCGTCAGAGGAGGCCATGTCTCAAGACTTATCCCAATCGGAAGTTTTCATGCAACTAGTTGGTTTAAATAGCGGAGAGTCACGGGCCCGATGACATGCGACGATTCCCGTGACCGCCCGCGCCAGGCCGGGCAAACGTGACCTACATGACAATCGGGGGCGGACCTGAGGGTGTCCCCATCCGCCCCCGATCGAGGGGAATTCGACGGACCGTCAAGTCCGTCCGGTGCTCAGTTCGAAAGGCCGAGCAGCTCCGCGAGGTTCTCGCCCATCACCCGGGCCCGGGCCGCGGCGTCCGGGATCACCCGCTCCACCAGGATGCGGTTGGTGTACATGTCGGCGAACGGGGTGTTGGAGCCGAACAGGCAGCGCTCGGGCACCTCGGCGGCCGCCAGCCGGGGCGCCAGCGAGACGAAGGAGGAGCCCAGGTCCAGGTAGAGGTTGGGGATCTCCTTGACCAGCTCGATGGTCTCCAGCCAGTTCAGGCCGCCCAGCACCCCGATGACCACCGGCACCGACGGGAAGGAGCGGGCGAGCGCAGCGGTGGTCCGGATGTCGCCGGCGGTCTGCGGCGCGAACCCGTGCACCAGCAGCGGCAGCGCCCGGCCGTCCACCGCCGCCTCGTGCACCGCCTGGAACACCGGCTCCAGCCCGGCGGCCCCGTCGGAGCCGAAGGTCAGCTCGCCGACGCCCGCGTACCCGGGCTCCAGGACCTCCTCCTGGAGCGCCTTGGCGGTCTCCTCGTACGGCAGGCCCACCGGCACCTTGCCGAAGGCCACGAAGCGGTCGCCGCCCTCGGCCAGCGCCTCCCGCAGCTCCCGGGTGGGCCGCTCGCGGCCGTCCGCCTCGCCCTGGAGGACCCGGTGCAGGACGGACATCTCCTGCTTGAACGAGGCGATGTCGGTGGAGTGCTCGATGTGCGGCAGGGTCGACAGCAGCACCGCGCGGTCGATGCCCGCCTCGTTCATCGAGGCGATCTGCGCCGAGGTCGGCAGGACGACGTGCTGGTGGCAGTCAAAGATCATCGGAAATGCCCTTCGGGTCGTTGCTGATGGGATGGTGACGGAACATCAGGTCATGATGACGGCCCAGTACGGGTTCAGCTTGCCCTCCAGCATGTGCAGCGCCTGGACCGCGATGAAGCCCTCGTCGGTGGTCTCCGACGGGCCGCCGGGCAGCCGTCCGAAGCCGCCGTCCGCGGACTGGCGGGCGGCGATCCAGCCCCGGCAGGCCGCCGGGTCGGACGGGCCCGAGCCCAGCACGTACAGCGAGGCGATCGCGTGGTACGAGCCGACGAAGCTCTCCGGCCCCGACTGGCGGTAGCGGAAGCCGCCGGCCTCGGTCTGGAGGCCGCGCAGCCAGGCGATGGTCAGCTCGTGGCGCGGCGGCTCCAGGCCGAGCGCGATCAGGGTGTCCACCACCCGGAAGGTGGCGAAGGTGTCCGAGGGGTGGCCGGGCTGGTTGCCGTAGCCGCCGTCCTGGTTCTGGCAGGCGGCGAAGTAGGCGACCAGGTCGGCCTCCCGCTCCGGGCGCCGGCCCAGCGCCAGCAGGGCCAGGACGGCGAGGTTGGAGTGCCAGGCGTCGCCCGGGTAGCCGGGGGCGTTGCCGAAGGCCCCTTCGGCGTGCTGGCAGGCCAGCAGGAACTCGGCGCACTGCTCGGTGTCGTAGTCGCTGCCGCCGAGCACCGTCGCGGTCAGCACCGCGCAGTAGGTGGTGAACGACTCGGAGAGCAGGCCCGGCTGCTCGCCGAAGCCGCCGTCCGGGTTCTGGGTCGCGTAGATGCCCGCCAGCAGCTCGTCGCGGTTGTCGATCGGCTCGTTCAGCGCCATCAGGTCGGAGACCACGTGCAGCACCGAGAAGGTCTGGGCGGTGCGGTCCGAGCGCAGGCCCAGCGGCGCCCGGTACGGGGTCAGCCCGTAACCCAGGCCCGAGGCGGTGGCGTTCAGCCACTCCAGGTAGGCCGGGATGTCGATCAGCCCCTCGGAGAGCGGCTCGCGGGCGACGTAGGACAGGTCGCGCTCCAGCGGCCAGGGCCGCAGGGCGGCCGGCACCGGCACGGTGACCGCGGGCTGCTCCCGGTCGCCCAGCGCGGCCAGCGCCAGCAGCTGGGTGGCGGCGTGCTTCTCGTGGAACGGCACGTAGGCGGTGTTGCCGACCGAGAAGGCGCCGGCCGAACGCGGCGGGACCATGACGTGCCGGGCGAGCGGGACGGTGGCCTCCACCGGGGTGGAGAACCAGCTGCCCTGGCCCTGGAAGACGCCGCCGAGCTCGGTGTCGGTGTAGCGCCACAGCTCGGCGGCGGCCAGCGCGGACAGCTCCTTGGCCCACACGTCGTCGGACAGCTCGGCGACCTTGTCGGCGGCCAGCACCGCCAGCGCGTGGTCGGACATCAGCTTGGCCGGGAAGGGGGACTCGGAGCGGCCGTACTCGGCGCGCAGCGGGTCCACCCGGGTCTGCGAGTCCGCGTCCAGCCGGTCCCACAGGCCGCGGCCGCGGGTGTGCTCGTGGGCGTCCAGCTGGCGCAGCACCGCGCAGGCGCGTTCGAGGGCGCTGCGGTCCGGCGAACCGGCGGCGGTGGCACGCTCGTACAGGGCGCACCAGGCGAGCACGGCCAGCGCGCTGGCGCGCAGCCGGTAGCCGTGGAAGGTGTCGGGCTCGCCGCGCGGAGTCAGCGCCGCCCAGGCGCCGTCGGCGGAGTCGAAGGAGGCCAGCCGCTCGGTGGCCGCCGTCAGGAACGAGGCCCAGAAGGCGTCGCCGTCGTCCAGCGCGTGGGCCGCCAGCACCAGCACGGAGACCTGCTCCAGCAGCACCGCGCCGTCCAGCACCCGGGTGCCGTCGCGGTGCAGGCGGGCCGGCCAGTCGGCGGCGGTGACCGCCTCGGCGAGCGAACGCAGGCCCGCGCGGGCCTCCTCGGCCGGGGCCGGGTCGGCCAGCACGGTGCCCGCCCGGTGCAGCGCCCACCAGGCCAGCGCCTGGACGCCCGGGGTGCGGACGTCGCCGATCGGGTGCGGGGTGCCGGTCACGTCCAGCAGCTCGTGGAAGCCGGCCGCGCCGGCGTCCTCGAAGTCGCGCAGGGCGGTCAGCAGGGTGCGGGTGCGCTCCGGCTCCTCGGCGCGGCCCAGGACCAGCAGGGCCAGCGCCGCGTCCCGCAGGGTGCGGTCGGGTGTGACCTGCTCACCGGCGTCCCGGCCCAGGACGGCCGGGACGTGGCCCCGCTGGTCCAGGAAGTTCCGGGTGAAGAAGGCGCGCAGGGTGGGCGGTCGGGTCATCGGGACTCCTCGGTGAGTGTCAGAGGCTGTCGGGAAGGGGGACGTACCGCGGGTTGAAGCGCTCGTGCACGTAGAGGCGGGCACCGTCCTCGCTGTGGATCAGGTACTCCTTGTAGAGGCACCGCTCGTCGTGGGGGGCCCACCGGTCGCTTCCGCTTCCGAGCAGGCGGCGGTGCTGGAGGGTCCGGGCGGCGCGCAGCCGGTGGCCGAGCGGTGTGGGGTCGTCGGCGGCGGCGGTCCACCCGCGTGGGGGAGCGGGGAAGACCACCAGGTTGCGGCTGACCACGTCGTCCTGGTCGGTGACCAGCGCCGAGTGGCGCTCGATCACGCTGTGCCCGCGGCCCAGACCGAGCGCCGCGACCGCCTGGGGTGGGGCCTGGCGGGCGTCGACGTGGTGCTGGAGCGAGACCGACACCGACAGCGGGCGGTTCAGCATCGCCTCCAGCATCACCGTGGTCGAGCCGTCGCCCGCGAGCAGCATGCGGGCGGCGACGTGCAGGCCGAGGGCCGCGGGCACGGCCATCAGCGGGCGCGGGAGGCGGCCGCCACCAGGTGCCGCGCCGCCAGCTGGGTGCCCGGACCGTTGGGGGCGATCGCGAGCTGTCCGACGGACGGGGCACTGGGATCGGGGCGGCCCGCGAGGAACGGGGCCACCGAGTCGGCGAGTCGGGCGGGGGTGGGCTCGACGTGGGTGGGGAAGCCCAGGTGCTCCAGCCGGCGGGCCGCCTCCACCTCGTGGTACTCGCCGAGGCTGCCGAGCACGAAGACGGTCGGGATCCGCATCGCGGCGACCTCCGTGACGGTGATCCACCCGGGGGCGGACAGCAGCACGTTGGCCTCCCGCAGCAGCGGCATCCACTCCGGCAGGTAGGGCAGCTGGATCACCGACTCGGGGGCCGGCACGGGCTCCCGGCCCAGCAGCACGAACTGGAGGTCGGGGTGGGTCTCGCGGAGCAGCTCGTAGGCCGCCAGGTAGCAGTCGATGACCTTCTGCTTGTTCTCCAGGAACATCGTGGTGCCGCCCACCGAACCGACCATCAGCGGTCCCTCGGGGATCCCGAGGTCGGCCCGGACCTTGGCGCCGTCCGCGGGCGGCGGGACCCGGCGCACCATCGGGCCGGTGAACACCGCGTTGCCGCCGGGGGCGAGCGCCTTGGCCACCGCGGTGCCCTCGTCCAGCTCGGGGACCAGCGGCTTGTCGGTGAGGACCACCTCGGCGTCCCCGACGATCCACTCGAAGCAGGCGTGCAGCGCGTTGCGGCCGTGCCGCAGGTCCTCGGGCTCGATGTCGAAGCCGCCGTCCACCAGGGTCCGGTCGTCCAGCTGGTACAGCGTGAAGTCGTACCGCTCGGTGACCAGGGCGTGGGGGGTGCCGAGGATGGCGGCGGCCATGCTGGCGGACATGTTGTAGTCGCTGACCACCAGGTCCGGCCGCTGGTCCTGGATCAGGGACAGGTACCGCAGGATGCGCTCGCCGTTGACGAAGGCCGGGGCGAGGTAGCCGCCGATGTAGCCGGCCCAGTCCATCCGGCGCCCGAGATTGCTCTTGGTGGCGTAGTCCACCGCCTGGCCCGCCGCGAGGTCCACGACCGTCACCCCGGCCTCGGTGAACATCGGGGTGAAGGTCGCCTGGAGGGAGCCGAGCAGCACGGTCAGCTCGGCGTCGGGGCGCAGCTCGCGGATCTCCCGGGCGAGCGACAGCACGCGCATGTTGTGCCCCGAGCCGGTGGCGGCCGGAGCGAACAGGATCCTCATCGTGAGCTCCTCGGGTCGGAAAGGGTGAGTACTCCTGAGGTGGTGGCGCCGGCCGGGACGTCGGCCACGACGATCGCGCCGTCGGCCACCCGGGCGCGGTCGCCGATCGCGCAGGGGCCGATGACGGTCACGCCGGCGCCGATCCGCGCGTCGGTGCCGATCGAGACCGGGCCGGGCTGCCAGGGCAGCGAGCGGCGGTCGAGGTCGTGGCCGCTGGAGAGGACCTGGAGGTCGGAGCCCAGGACGGTGCGGGCGCCGACCGAGATCCCGCCGCCGCCCTCCAGGACGGCGCGGGCGCCGATCCGCACGCCGCTGCCGAGCCTGATGCCGCCCAGCGGCGACGGCCCGTCGGGACGGCCGAGCGCGATCAGTCCGGCGCCGATCCGCACGTCGCGGCCGCCGTCGAACTCGGCGTCCAGCAGCCCGCCCAGGCCCACCTGCCAGCTCTCCGGCAGGGCGACCTGGCGCAGGCCGCGGCGGCGGACCAGGGCGAGGACCGGCGCGATGTCCGGCAGCCCGTCGTCGGCCGCCGTGCGGCGGCGCAGGAACCGGGCCGGGCGGCCGACCACGATGGTGTCCGCGGGGACGTCCTCGAAGACCTGGGCGCCGGCCGCCACCACCGCGCCCGCGCCCACCTTGACGCCGGGGGCCACCACGGCCCGGGCGGCGATCCAGGCGCCGGCCCCGACGGTGACCCGGGCTCCGCCCGCCGCCCCGATCCGGGCCAGGGAGGCGACCATGGCCCCGGCACCCAGGTCGGCGGCGACGATCTCGCTGCGGAACCCGACGAAGACGCCGGGGGCCAGGGTGCTGTCCTCCAGCCGTGCCTCCTGACGGACCCAGCACCCCGCGTCCACGGCCGAGCCGAGGACCCGGGTGCGGGCCTCGACCAGCGCGGTGGGGTGCGGCGCGGTGTCCTGGCGCGCTGTGCCGCTCAGCGGGCTCATGCGCCGGCCAGCTCTAGCAGGTACTGGCCGTAGCCGGAGGAGGCGGAGAGCCGCTTGCCGGCCAGGGCGAGCTGCTCCCGGTCGATGAAGCCCATCCGGTAGGCGACCTCCTCGATGCAGGAGATCCGGATGCCCTGGCGCTTCTCCAGGATCTGCACGAAGGTCGAGGCCTCCAGCAGGCTGTCGTGGGTGCCGGTGTCGAACCAGGCCGAGCCGCGCCCGAGGTTGACCAGCCGGGCCCGGTTCTCCCGGACGTAGGTCAGGTTGAGGTCGGTGATCTCCAGTTCGCCGCGGGCCGAGGGGGTGAGCCGGGCGGCCCGGTCCACGGCCTCGTTGCGGTACATGTACAGGCCGGTGACGGCCAGGTTGGACTTGGGCCGGGCGGGCTTCTCCTCCAGGCTGACGATCGCGCCCTGCTCGTCGGTCTCGGCCACGCCGTAGCGCTCGGGGTCGCTGACCGGATAGCCGAACAGCGTGCAGCCGTCCAGCCGTTCGACCTCCCGGCGCAGCATGGTCGGCAGCTCGTGGCCGTAGAAGATGTTGTCGCCCAGCACCAGGCAGAGGTCCTCGTCGCCGACGAACTCGCGGCCGATCAACAGGGCCTGGGCCAGGCCGCCGGGGTGCTCCTGCACGGCGTAGCTCAGCTCGATGCCGAGGTCCGCGCCGTCGCCGAGCAGGTCGCGGTAGACGTCGAGGTGTTGCGGGGTGGAGATGAGCAGGATCTCCCGGATCCCGGCGTGCATCAGCACGGAGAGCGGGTAGTAGACCATCGGCTTGTCGTAGACGGGCAGAAGCTGCTTGGAATGGACGCTGGTCAGCGGACGCAGCCGGGTGCCTGACCCGCCGGCGAGGATGATGCCGCGCATGAACTCTTCCCTTCTGCTGCGGAGGCGTGCGTTGGGGTGCTCGTCTTTCACGTCGTACGGCGGTGCGGTGGCGCTGTGGTGTTGTGCTGTGCGGTGTTCTTGGTGGTTCTTCGCGGCCGTTCGTGAACTCGCCGGGGATCAGGAGCCGTTCGCCAGCAGCGGCTGCCACCAGGCGGCGTTGTCGCGGTACCAGGCGACGGTGCTCGCGATGCCCTCCTCGAAGGTGACCTGCGGGCGGTAGCCGAGGCGGCGCAGCTTGCCGTCGTCGAGCGAGTAGCGGCGGTCGTGGCCCTTGCGGTCGGCGACGCCGCGCACCGAGGTCCAGTCCCGGTCCATCGCGCGCAGCAGCACGTCGGTGAGCTCGCGGTTGGTCAACTCCCGTCCGCCGCCGATGTTGTAGACCTCGCCGGGGGCGCCCTGCTCCAGCACCAGCTGGATGCCCCGGCAGTGGTCGTCCACGTGCAGCCAGTCGCGCACGTTCAGGCCGTCGCCGTACAGCGGGACGGTGCCGTCGCCCATCAGCGTGGTGACGAACAGCGGGATGACCTTCTCGGGGAACTGGTACGGGCCGTAGTTGTTGCTGCACCGGGTGATGCTGACGTTCAGGCCGTGGGTGCGGGCGTACGAGCGCACCAGCAGGTCGGCGCTCGCCTTGGCCGCGGCGTAGGGGGAGTTGGGCTCCAGCGGCCACTCCTCGGTCCAGGAGCCCTCGTCGATCGAGCCGTACACCTCGTCGGTGGACACGTGCACGAAGCGGGGCAGGCCCTCCTGGAGGGCGGCGTGCAGCAGGTTGTGCGCGCCCACGATGTTGGTGTGCACGAACTCGGTCGAGTTCCCGATCGAGCGGTCCACGTGGGATTCCGCGGCGAAATTCACCACCGCGTCGACCTCGGAGACCAGCTTGGGCACCAGTGTCTCGTCGGCGATGTCGCCCTGGACGAAACGCAGTCGGCTGTCGGTGGAGACCGGATCCAGATTCCGCAGGTTTCCGGCGTAGGTGAGTTTGTCGAGAACGGTGACCCCGGTCACATCGGAACCGAGGTCGCCGGCGAGCAGGCGGCGGACGTAGTTGCTGCCGATGAATCCGGCACCACCGGTCACCAGGATATGCATGGGAAAGCTCCTCCGGTAGCTGTCGAGAGGGCGAAGGTCCCTGGTGCCGTCCGGGGCGGGGCGCGGCGGCGATGGCGCGCCGGTCGAGGCCCGCGGCAGTTCCTCAGGGGCGAGTCCTATAAAAACAGAAGAACGTTCTTTCGCCCTACCGTCGACCTACCGTCCAGATACCGGGGAATGCGAAAAAGCGGCCGGAAAGTACGAAGCTCCCGCGGGGGCCGCGGGAGCTTCGGGTCGTTCCTCGTGGTGAACGATCAATTGCCGTCCGTCATTTCGGGTCGAGCTGGGCCTGAAAGACGGAGTATTCGAAGTAGGCCGAGCACTCCTTGATCAACCCGGCGGAATCCAGCTGGAAGACGTTGATCCCGGACCAGTTGACCGGGCGGTTGGAGAGCGTCACCGCCGCGCCGCGCCAGGAGACCGCGACGAAGTCGGCGGTGGCGTGGGCGTCGAGCGGGGTGATGCCGAGGAAGGGGCGGAAGTTCGGCAGGATCGAGGCGATCCGGGCCCGGATGGCGGCGCGGCCGGTGATCGGCGGCTGTCCGACCGGGTCGCGGAAGACCGCGTTCACGGCGAAGGCGTCCGCCCAGGCGGCCGCGTCGGCCCGCTGGGAGGCGGCGAAGAACTGGAGCAGCGAGGCCGGCATGGCGGGGAACCCGGCGTAGTGGCCGGGCAGTTGGTGGTGAGTGCGGTCCTGGGCGGCGCCCGGCGCAGCCGGTGTGCTCGGCGCGGAGGGGGCCGCGGCGGCGGCCGGGTGGGCGGCGGTCAGCGTGCCGGTCAGCGCTCCGGCGCCCAGCAGCGCGCCGAAACCGAGGGCCTTGCGCCGCCCGACCAGGGCCTGTTCTGTCGCACTCATGAGGGGACTCACCTGTCTCTCGCTCGATGGACCGGGAACCACGGGGGTCGCCGCTCCCCGGCCGGGCGTCCGCCTGCTGCTGGAATCGGGGCCGGGGGGACCCCGCGGGGGCATCCGGGCAGGTGGGGGCTCGACCCTGTGGTTCCGGGGAGCGGCGAGGGGGCCTCCGGTCGGCGGAACCGCCGGCGCCTCGGGCCCGCTCAAAAGTACGAGCGGTTCCGCTTCGGGACAAGCTTTTCGATGAAGACGAAAGTTCCGACGCCGTCGGCGGTCGCCCGGCGCCGACACGGCGAGGCGCCGCCGGCGGTGGGGTACCGCCGACGGCGCCCGGGGGTCGAGGTCCGTCGGTCCTGCGTCGTTCCGCGTCGGTCCTGCGTCGGTCCTGCGTCGGTCCTACTTCTGGCCGGCGATGGTCACGGCGGCGGCGACGACGGCGGCCTTCACGCGGTCCATGGCGTCCTTCTCCTGACCGACGATCATGCGCCGGACCTGCGGGACTCCCAGCGGCCAGCCCACCAGTCCGGTGAAGATCAGCAGCAGGGCCGGCGCGTCGATCGCGGTGATCTGCTCGGAGGCGGCGGTGCGCACGCTGTTCAGGTCGGCGGCCTTCTGCTGGTAGTGCTCCCGCCGGGACTCCTCGTCGGGAACCGGCCGGTCGCCGTACTCCAGCGCCTCCCACAGCAGCAGGCGGGTCACCTCGGGGTGTTCCTGGTGGTAGGTGAACAGCCGGTCGATGTAGTCGGTGACGTTCACCGTGCCCGCGGCGGTCGGCGGCGGAACGGCGGCCGCCAGCTCGCCCAGAGCCCGCTTCAGGACCGTGGCGAAGAGCGTCTCCTTGTCGCCGAAGTAGAGGTAGATGGCCTGCTTGTTGGCCTGGGCCTCCCGGGCGATCCGGTCGACGCGAGCGCCCGCGACGCCGTACTGGGCGAACTCGGCCAGGGCGGCTTGGTAGATCCGGGTTCGGGTCTGCTCGGAGCGTGAGGTCATGGGCCCATCCTCGGATCTCGGGCGGCGGTGGCAGCGGTCGGGCAGGGGGGATTGATCAGTTTATACCGACCGGCCGGAAAAACCAACCAGTTGAATAAACTATCTGGTTGGTGTAGAAAATTGACCGTGACGCCGCCGGCCGACCGGCTGCCGGATCCGGCAGCACCCTGATCGGCCGTGCGCCCTGCCACGCCCCGGCCACGCCTCGGGGGCCGTCCCTCCCCGGCGTTTCCGGGTGCCGCTCATCCTGCTCACCCCGCTCATCGTGCTCATCCCGCTCGGCCCGTTCACCCCGTTCGGCCTGCTCACCCCATCCGCTTTCCGCATCTCCGCGTGACCAAGGACCTGTCATGACAGACACTCCGGTTCTCCACCGCGACGTCGCGGGGCCGCCCCGCGCCGCCACCGTCCGCCCGCTGCTGTTCCTGGTGATGGCGGTGTGCAGCGGGGCCACCGTCGCCAACGTCTACCTCGCACAGCCCCTGCTGAAGCTGTTCAGCGACAGCCTCGGGGTCCCGCACTCCTCGGCGGGCATCGTCGTCACCTGTGCCCAGTTCGGCTACGCGGCCGGCATCCTGCTGCTGGTCCCGATGGGCGACGTCCGGCGCCGGCGGCCGCTGCTCGGCGTGATGCTGAGCGTCACCGTCGTCTTCCTGCTGCTGGCCGCGGCTTCCCCCGGACTCTGGGTGCTGGCCGCCGCCACCGCCGCGATCGGCGCCGCCACCGTGATCCCGCAGGTGCTGGTGCCGCTGGCCGCCGAACTCGCACCCCCGGAGAAGCGCGGCTCGGTGGTGGCCAACGTCCAGATCGGCCTGATGACCGGCATCGTCGGCTCCCGGGTGATCGGCGGCGCCGTCGGGCAGGCCGCGGGCTGGCGGGCGGTCTACGTGCTGGCCGCCGTGCTGACCGCGGCGACCGGTGCCCTCGCCGTCTACCTGCTGCCCAAGGAGGGCGCGCGCCCGGCGATGAGCTACACCAGCCTGCTGGCCTCGCTGCCCCGGCTGGTGCGCGACGAACCGTCCGTCCGGCACGCCTGTGTGCTGCACGGCGCGCTGTTCGGCGCCTACAGCGCCACCTGGACGACCCTGGTCCTGGTGCTGACGAACGACCACTACGGGTACAGCAGCGCGGTGGCCGGCCTCTTCGGTGTGCTGGGCCTGGCCGGCGCGGTGACCGCGCCCTGGGCCGGGCGCTTCATCGACCGCAAGGGCGCCCAGCCGATCATCATCGCCTCCCTGCTGCTCACCCTGGCCTCGGCCGGTGCCTACGCGCTGGGCGGCACGGTGCTCATCGCCCTCGTGGTGGGCATCGTGCTGGCCAACGTCGGGGTGCAGTGGAGCCAGATCGCCAACCAGGCCAGGATCTTCGCCTACGTCCCCGACGCCCGCAGCCGGGCCAACACCGTCTACATGGTCGCGGTCTTCCTCAGCGGGGCGATCTCGGCGGCGGTGGCCAGCGCCTGCTTCGGCTCCTACGGCTGGGGCGGGGTGTGCGTGGTCCAGGCGGTCCTGACCGCCATCGGCCTGGCGACCGTCCCCCTGATGCGCCGACACGACCGCCTCAACCCGCTGGCTGACTGAAACCGGCTCCCCGGCCGCCAGGAGAGCGAAGATGACCCGCCCCGTCCGTCCCCTCCCGCCCCTCCCGCGGATGGCCCGCCCCGCCCTCGGCGCCCGGGCGGCAGCCGTGGCCGAGTCCGTCGCGCCCGATGAACCGGCCTCCCCGCACGACGAGTTGGCCTCGCTCTTCAAGGCGCTGGGCGACCCGATCCGGCTGCGGATCGTGGCCATCCTGCTCGGCCGGCAGGCCCACGAGGCCTGCGTCGGGGAACTGCTGGACTTCTTCCACCAGTCGGGGCCGACCATCAGCCACCACCTGAAGATCCTGCTCTACTCCGGCCTGCTGACCAGGAGGCGGGAGGGCACCCGGCTCTACTACCGCCTCCGGGCCGACGAGCTGCAGAAGGTCGAGCTGCTGCACCCCCACTCCGCGAGGGTCGGCGCCGACACCCCACCAGACCTGTCCGACGGGCCCGCCGCCCGATCGGCAGCCATCAAGAAGTGCCACCACAGAAAGGCAAGTTGATGACCCTTCCCGCCATGCCCAAGGCCGTCCTGCAGTTCTTCGAGGCCTCCCAGAAGGGCGACGCCGACCGCTGGGCGGACTCCTTCGCCGAGGACGCGCTCTTCCACGACCCGGTGGGCACCGAGCCGATCAAGGGCCGCGAGGCGATCCGGGCGTTCATCAAGTCCGTCATCCCCAACTTCGACCCGTTCCTCGGCCTGACCCCGCTGGAGGCCCACAACGTCGGTGAGTTCACCGCCGTGTCCTGGCACGGCGCGGCCGTCTCCACCGACGGCAAGCCGGTCAACTGGTCCGGGATCAACGTCTACCAGCTGAACAGCGAGGGTCTGATCCAGGAGGCCAAGGCCTACTTCAACCACGCGATCTTCGCGGCGCAGCTCGCCAAGTAGCCGAGCGGCGGCGGGCGGAACCCCCTGAGGCGGGGCTCGTACGGCACGTCCG
>NZ_JBHTWX010000060.1:0-52401 GCF_042792155.1 Kitasatospora sp. NPDC056651
GCCGGCGGCCCCCGGGCCCCCTTCCGCTGACCGGTCGTCAGGAATTCCGGGGCCCGGCCCCGGGGCCCGGCGTCAGTTCCAGTCGAAGTCCTGCGGGTCCGGGCCGATCCGCTTGCCGGTGGCCACGGCGGCGATCGCCGCGAGGTCCTCGGCGTCCAGCTCGAAGCCGGCGACGTCCAGGTTCTCGCGGATCCGGGACGGGGTGACCGACTTCGGGATGGCGATCACACCGCTCTGGAGGTGCCAGCGCAGCACCACCTGGGCGACAGTGCGGCCGTGCTTCCCGGCGATCTCCGCCAGCGCGGGCTCGGAGAGCAGCTCCTTGCCCTGGCCCAGCGGGCTCCACGCCTCGGTGGCGATGCCGTGCTGGGCGTGGAAGGCGCGCAGCTCCGTCTGGGGGAAGTACGGGTGCAGCTCGACCTGGTTCAGCACCGGGGCGACCGAGGCCTCGTCCAGCAGGCGGGTCAGCTGCTCGGCGCCGAAGTTGGAGACGCCGATCGACTTGACCCGGCCGTCCGCCTTCAGCTGCTCGAAGGCCTTCCAGACGTTCAGGTAGCTGCCGTGCATCGGGCGCGGCCAGTGGATCAGGTAGAGGTCGAGGTAGTCGAGGCCGAGCTTGGCCAGCGAGGCGTCGAACTCGCGCAGCACCGCGTCGCGGCCCTGCTCGCCGGACCAGTCACGGGTGCCCGAGTTCCACAGCTTGGTGGTGACGTAGAGGTCCTCTCGGGCCACGCCGCCCGCCAGCGCCTCGGTGATGGCCGCGCCGGTACCGGCCTCGTTCTCGTAGACGGCCGCGGTGTCTATGGAGCGGTAGCCCGCCTCGATCGCGGTGCGGACCGCGGGGGTGGCCTCGGCGTCAGGTACCTGCCACACGCCGAAACCGAGCTGCGGGATCTGCGTGCCGTCGTTGAGGGTGACGGTGGGGATGCTGCTCACGGAAGGAATGTCCTCCTGGTCGTCCGGTGTTCCAGTGGAGGCAACCGGCGCTCGGGTGTGATTGTTCCCGCCGATCGGGTTAATCTTGGCCCAGGCTTTGCGGGGGCTTGCCCGGGGTGGAGACCGTGCTGGTGAGCACGGGTTCGGGCTTGCGCCGGAGACGTGCGGATTCGTTGCGCGGGGGCGTGCGAATCCGGTGGGCGAGCGGGGGTGGACCGCGATGAGAAAACCTGTTGCTTCGATCGTGAGGAGCTTGGCACGCTCGCGGCCATGATCTCCTGACTTCCGGGCCGTTCGTGCCCGTCCTGTCGTCGTCCGGCTATCTGCACCGGATGTTTCGACGATGTCGCTGTGCCATGCCGCCACCGTGTCGCGGCGCCGCGCATCCGTGCTGTGCACACGTCACCGAGGCGTTTCGCGCGCCCCGTTCTCCATACCTCCGTACTGCTGTGCTCCCGTGCTCCCGCACCTTTGCACCCTCGTACCCTCGTACCGTTCGTATCGGAGTGTCATGCTGCTCATACCTCTGCCGTTGGCCGATCCCGGCAGTCCCGATCTCTCCTCGCCGCCGGCCTTCCTGCGCTGGTTGCAGCGCAGCCAGCGCCGCGGCCAACTACTCGCCACCTGCTGGACGTTGCTCGAGATGGGGTGCAAGGCCGCGCTGCCGCTGCCGCTGGGCCTCGGCGTGCAGGCCGCTGTGGACGGTGACTCCGGCGGGATCCGGCGGGCCGGCCTGCTGCTGTTGCTGCTGGGCGTCGGCGCCGCGCTCGGCACTGTGTTGATGCACCGTCAGGCGATGTGGAACTGGATACACACGGCCATCCAGGTGAGGCAGCTGGTGGCCCGGAAGACCTCGTACCTCGGGTCCGGCCTGTCCCGCCGGATATCCACCGGCGAGGTGGTCGCGGTCGGCGGCGGGGACGTCGAACGGATCAGCTGGTACATCGAGTTGATCGCCCGGGTGTGGTCCGCGGTGATCGTCTGGCTGACCGTGGGAGCGATGGTGGTGGCGGTCGATCCGGTGCTGGGCGCCGGGGTGCTGATCGGCGTCCCGATGCTGTCGTTCTCCGTCCTGCCGCTGGTCGGGCCGTTCGAGCGGCGCTTCGACGAGCAGCGCGCCCTCGGCGGCAGGGCCGCCGAGCTGGCCGCCGACACGGTGGCGGGGCTGCGGGTGTTGCGCGGCATCGGTGGCGAGGAGCTGTTCCTGGAGCGGTACCGGGCGGCCTCCCAGAAGGTCCGGGCGGCGGCCGTCCGCTCGGCCCGGATCTGGGCGCTGATGCAGGCTCAGCAGGTGTTGCTGCCAGGACTGTTCGTGGTCTGTGTCACCTGGTACGGCGCCCGGTTGGCGGTCTCCGGTGAGATCTCCGTCGGCACCCTGGTCACGGTCTACGGGGCGACCGCCTTCCTGGTCGCGCCGCTGCGCGTCCTGGGTGAGGCGGCGCAGGCGCGGAGCGTCGCGCGGGTCTCCGCCGGGCGGGCCGTGCGGGTGCTCTCGCTGACCCGGGGCGGGGCCGCGACCGAGGCCTCGCTGGTCCGGCCGGAGAAGGGCGACCTGTACGACCCGGTGAGCGGACTGACCGCGCGGGCAGGTGAGTTGACCGTGGTGGTCTGCGGGGACCCGGACGTCGCAGGGGCGATGGCCGAGCGGCTCGGCGGCCACGTCACACCGGCCGAGGGCGAGCGGGCGCAGGCCTCGGCGCGCCTCGGCGGCGCGGAGCTGGACGCGGTGCCGCTGGCCGAGGCCAGGGGGGCGGTGCTGGTCCAGAACAAGGAGCCGGTGCTGCTCTCCGGCACCGTGGCCGAGCTGTTCGACGTCCCGTCCTCGGGGCGGGTCCCGATCGCGGAGGCGCTGTCGGCGGCCCGGTCCGACGACGTGCTGAAGTCCCTCGCGGACGGCTCGCCGGAGAGCGGGGGAGACCGGATGCGAGCCCGGATCACCGAGCGCGGACGCTCCCTCTCCGGAGGCCAGCGCCAGCGGCTCGCGCTGGCCCGCTCCCTGCTGGTGGACCCGCCCGTGCTGGTGCTGGACGAGCCCACCAGCGCGGTGGACGCGCACACCGAGTCGCGGATCGCCGCCGGGCTGCGGGCGATCAGGGCCGGCCGCACCACGGTGGTGTTCGCGACCAGCCCGCTGCTGCTCGACCAGGCCGACCGGGTGGTGCTGCTGCGGGAGGGCCGGGTCGCCGCGGTCGGGCCGCACCGGGAGCTGATGCGGACCGAACCGGCCTACCGGGCCGTGGTCACCCGTGACGAGGAGGCGGCCCAGCCGGTGGGCGGGGCCGTATGAGAACGGTCGGCGCGAGTACCGCCGCCATGAGCGGTGGCGTCATGAGCAGTGCCGTCATGAGCGGTGCTGTCATGAGCAGTGCCGTCAACTTCCCTGCCAGGCAAGCGAGGAGTACGTCATGAAGCCCCCCGTCCAGGAGGAACAGGGGCCGGCCGTCGCCCTGCCGGTCGGCTCCCCGGCCGCCGTGCGCGGGTACCTGCTGCTGCTCGTGCGGCGGCACCGCTCCGCGTTCTCCGCGGTGGTGGCACTGAACCTGGTCGCCATGGTGGCCGGGCTGGTCGGGCCCTGGGTGCTCGGCGGTCTGGTCGAGTCGCTGGCCACCGGCACCACGGAGTCCGCCATCGCGGTGGCGGTCTCCTGGTACCTGCTGGCGCTGGTGGCGCAGGCCGCGTTCACCGGCTGGTCGCGGCTGCGCAGCGCGGTGCTCGGCGAGCGGGTGCTGGCCGACCTGCGCGAGGACTTCCTGGTCCGCTCGGTGGCCCTCCCGGCGGGCGTCCTGGAGCGGGCGGGCACCGGGGACCTGGTCTCCCGGGGCACCACCGACATCGACCGGCTGGACAAGTCGGTGCGCGAGGCGGTGCCCGAACTCGTCGTCGCCGTCCTGTCGTTGCTGCTGGTGGTCGGCGCGTTGCTGGTCACCTCCCCGCTGCTCGCGCTGACCTCGCTGATCGGTCTCCCGCTGCTGCTGGCCACCTCCCGCTGGTACTTCCGGCGCGCGCCGCAGGCCTACCGCAGCGAGTCCGCCGCGCACGCGGCGGTGACCAACGTGCTGGCCGAGACGGTGGACGCGGCGCACACCGTCGAAGCGCTGCGGCTGGGCGACCGGAGGGTCCGGCTGACCGACCGCAAGCTGGGTGCCTGGCTGGACTGGTACCGGTACACCCTGTGGCTGCGCTCGCTCTGGTTCCCGACCATTGACGCCGTCTACACGATGGCGGTGCTCGCCACCATGGTGCTCGGTGGGCTGTTCGTCCTCCGGGGCTGGATCACGGTGGGCCAGTTGACCACCGGCGTGCTCTACGCGCAGATGCTGACCGGCCCGGTGGACCTGATCCTGCGCTGGTACGACGAACTGCAGATCGGCCAGGCCTCGTTGGCCCGGCTGGTCGGCGTGCACGAGGTGCCCGAGCACAAGGGGGACGAGTCCCTGCGGCCGGACGGCCGGTGGGTCGAGGCGAAGGACGTCCGGTTCGGCTACCGCGAGGGCGCGGACGTCCTGCACGGGATCACCCTGGACATCGCCCCGGGCAGCCGGGTGGCGCTGGTCGGGCCGTCCGGCGCGGGCAAGTCCACCCTCGGCCGGCTGCTGGCCGGGATCTACGCCCCCGGCCGGGGCAGTGTCACCCTCGGCGGGGCGGAGCTGGCGCGGATGCCGGCCGAGCGGGTGCGCAGGGAGGTCGCCCTGGTGAACCAGGAGCACCACGTCTTCGTCGGCACCCTGCGGGACAACCTGAGGCTGGCCGCGCCCGAGGCGGACGACACCGCGCTGCGGGCCGCGCTGGACGCGGTGGCGGCCGGGGACTGGGTGGACGTGCTGCCGGAGGGCCTGGACACCGAGGTCGGCTCCGGCGGTGCCGCGCTGACCCCGCCGCAGGCCCAGCAGCTGGCGCTGGCCCGGCTGGTGCTGGCCGACCCGCACACCCTGGTGCTGGACGAGGCCACCTCCCTACTGGACCCGCGGGCCGCCCGCCACCTGGAGCGCTCGCTCTCCCGGGTGCTGGAGGGCCGGACGGTCATCGCCATCGCGCACCGGCTGCACACCGCGCACGACGCGGACGTCATCGCGGTGGTCGAGGGCGGGCGGATCAGCGAGTACGGCAGTCACCCGGACCTGGTCGCGGCCGGGGGCACGTACGCGGAGCTCTGGCGCTCGTGGCAGGACGAGGGGTAGCGGTGGCGCCGGAGGAGCGGTGGGCGAGTGGTGGAGGGGTGGTGGACGGGCGCTAGAGGGCGGCCTGAGGCGGGGCGGTGGACGGGCGCTAGAGGGCGGCCTGAGGAGGGGCGGAGGCGGTCGCGGTCGGCCGGACGGGGGATGGGAGTGCTTTCAAACCCGTATGAGGTGGATTGACCCATACGGGTTACTCCCTCCCCCGGAAGGGCGTGTAAACCGGGCAAATCGACCGTCCGGGCCGCAGACTGCTCCGGTGACCAAGATTTCAGACGGCTCGTCCCGCTCCTCGCGCAGTGAGATCGGCGGCATTCCCACGCGGTACATCGGGATCGGCGCCATCGTCGTCCTCGCCGTGTGGTTCCTCTTCGCCAACCTCGACAAGGTGAAGATCCAGTTCTGGGTCTTCACCGTCACCGCGCCGCTCTGGATCGCACTCCTGGCCACGCTGATCGCGGGCGTCGTCCTGGGCTGGCTGCTGAAGGGACGGCGCGGCAAGTGACCGCCGCTCCCGGGCCGGACCCGGCCGGCGCCTCGGTCCTCACCCCGCTGATCGAACTGCGCGGGGTCAACAAGCACTTCGGGGACCTGCACGTGCTGCAGGACATCGACCTGTCGGTGGGACGCGGCGAGGTCGTCGTGGTCATCGGCCCGTCGGGCTCCGGCAAGTCCACCCTCTGCCGGGCGATCAACCGGCTGGAGCCGATCGAGAACGGCACCATCCTGATCGACGGCCGGCCGCTGCCCGCGGAGGGTCGGGGCCTCGCCCGGCTGCGCGCCGAGGTCGGCATGGTCTTCCAGTCCTTCAACCTGTTCGCGCACAAGACGGTGCTCCAGAACGTCTCGCTCGCGCAGATCAAGGTCCGCGGCAGGCCCAAGGCGGAGGCGGACGCCAAGTCCCGCGCGCTGCTGGAGCGGGTGGGACTGGCGGCACAGGCCGACAAGTACCCGGCCCAGCTCTCCGGCGGGCAGCAGCAGCGGGTCGCGATCGCCCGCGCGCTGGCCATGGAACCCAAGGCCCTGCTCTTCGACGAGCCCACCTCGGCGCTCGACCCCGAGATGATCAACGAGGTGCTGGACGTCATGCGCCAGCTCGCGAGCGAGGGCATGACGATGGTCGTGGTGACCCACGAGATGGGCTTCGCCAGGGCCTCCGCGAACCGGGTGGTGTTCATGGCCGACGGCCGGATCGTCGAGGACCGGGCCCCGGAGGACTTCTTCGGCGCCCCGGAGAGCGAGCGCGCCCGGGACTTCCTGTCCAAGATCCTGAAGCACTGAGGCGGCCCCGTGAACCGTGAGACGACGTCCGTCGCGGCCTCCGCCGTCGGGTGGGCGGGCAGGCGCGTGCTCGCCGCCCTCCTGCTGCTCGGCGTGCTGGCGGCGGGCTGCGGCAAGCCCGGCACCCCGCCGCCCAAGGGCCCCCAGCCCAGCGCGCTGCCCACCTACCAGGTGCAGGACGCCTCCGCGATCACCGGCTCGCCGACCCTGGCCGCCGCCCGCAGCCGGGGCCACCTGGTGGTCGGTGCCAAGGAGGACCAGCCGTACCTCGGCCAGAAGAACCCGGCCACCGGCGTGTACTCCGGCTTCGACATCGAGATCGCCAAGATGGTCGGCGCGTCCCTGGGCTTCCCGGCGGACCGGATCCAGTTCAAGACCATCGCCTCGGCCAACCGCGAGACCGCGCTGCAGAACGGCCAGGTGGACTACTACGTCGGCACCTACACCATCAACGAGAATCGGAAGAAGCTGGTCGGCTTCGCCGGCCCGTACTTCATCGCCGGACAGTCGCTGCTGGTGCGGAGGAACAACACCACCATCCACGGCCCGCAGGACCTGGACGGCAGGAAGGTCTGCTCGGCGGCCGGCTCGACGCCGTACCAGCGCATCCAGTCGCAGTACCCGAAGGCCAAACTGATCGGTTACGACACCTACTCGGCCTGCGTGGACAACCTGATCACCAACCAGGTCGACGCGGTGACCACGGACAACGCGATCCTGCTCGGCTACGCGGCCAAGGTGCCGGACGAGCTCAAGGTGGTCGGCCCGCTGTTCTCGACCGAGCCGTACGGGATCGGGGTGCCGAAGGAGGACACCGTGCTGCGCGCCGCGATCAACGACGCGCTGGAGCACCACATGCAGAACGGCGACTGGAAGAGGGCCTTCGAGGCGACCCTCGGCCTCTCCGGGGAGCCTGCGCCGAACCCGCCGCAGATCGTCCGGTACTGAGAGGGCCGCGCCGTGAAAACGCTGACCGACAACTGGTCGACCTACTGGGACGGGTTCCTCGGCACGCTCTCGCTGTTCGTGGTGAGCGCCGTGCTGTCCCTGGTGCTGGGCGTGCTGATCGCTGGCTTCCGGGTGTCGCCGGTCAAGCCGCTACGGGTGTTCGGGACGCTGTGGGTGACGGTGCTGCGCAACACGCCGCTGACCCTGCTGTTCTTCATCGTGGTGCTGGGCCTGCCCCGGTTCGACATCACGCTGCCCTTCTACACCTTCGCGGTGCTCGCGCTCGGGTGCTACACCTCGGCCTTCGTCTGCGAGTCGATGCGCGCGGGGATCAACACGGTGCCGACCGGGCAGGGCGAGGCGGCCCGCAGCCTCGGCATGGGATTCGGGCAGACGATGAGCCTGGTGGTGCTGCCGCAGGCGTACCGCTCGGTGGTGGCGCCGATCGGCAGTGTGATGATCGCGCTGGCGAAGAACACGGCAATCGCCGGCTCCTTCAGCGTCACCGAACTCCTGGGCACCTACCGGACCATCAACGAGCTGGGCTACAGCATCATCTGGACCTTCGTCTGGATCGCCATCGGCTACCTGATCATCACCCTGGCCGTCAGCGCCGTCTTCAACCTGCTGGAACGACGAGTGGCGGTGTCCCGATGACCGTTGAATCCTCGGCACTGTACGACATCCCCGGCCCGAAGGCGCTCTCCCGGCACCGGTTGTACGGCGGGATCGCGCTGCTGCTGTTCGCGGCGCTGATCGGCTGGGTGGTCTACATGCTGTTCCACACCCACCAGTTCACGTCCGCCAAGTGGCAGCCCTTCGAGTACCGGGGGGTGCAGAACCTGCTGCTGCGCGGGCTCGGCAACACCCTGACGGCGTTCGGCTGGTCGGTGCTGTTCGCGCTGCCCTTCGGCGCGCTGTTCGCGGCCGGGCGGCTCTCCGACCACCGGGTGGTGCGCTGGGCCGCCACGCTGGTGGTGGAGTTCTTCCGGGCCATGCCGCTGCTGGTGATGATCTTCTTCGTGTTCGTCGCGCTCAAGGTGCAGCCGCTCTGGGCCCTGGTGGCCGGGCTGGTGCTCTACAACGGCTCGGTGCTGGCCGAGGTGTTCCGGGCGGGCGTGCTCGCGGTGCCCAAGGGGCAGCGGGAGGCGGCGTTCGCGCTGGGCATGCGCAAGACCCAGGTGATGACGTACGTGCTGGTGCCGCAGGCCGTCCGGGCGATGCTGCCGGCGATCATCAGTCAGCTGGTGGTCGCGCTCAAGGACACCTCGCTGGGATTCCTGATCACCTACGAGGAGTTCCTGCACGCGGGCAAGCTGATCGCCACCAACCTGGACTACGACCTGCCGTTCATCCCGGTGGTGATGGTGATCGCGCCGATCTACATCGGCATGTGTCTGCTGCTCTCCTGCCTCGCCCGGTTCGTGGAGCGGCGCAGCCGGCGGAGTCCGAGCGTGCGCGGCGGGGCGCCGGTGGTCAAGGCCGGGGTGGCGATGGGGCTGCCGCCGTCGGCCCAGCAGTGAGGCGACCGGTCCGACGGGCGACCGGTCCGACGGGCGTTCCGACGGGCGGGCGGTCCGACGGGCGTTCCGACGGGCGGGCGGTCCGGGGGTGGGCGGTTCGACGGGCGGGCGTTCCGACGATCGACCAAAGGTGTGGGTGGGGTCGGGGGCGCTACCTCCAAATTCCTCTTATGATTTTCGGGCGCCGGAGCCGAGGCCGACGCGTGACCGGAAGCAGACGAGGGGGCGCGGGGATCATGGAGCCGGTGTTCGATTCGCGGCACATCAGGACGTTCCACGAGGTCGTCCGAGCCGGCTCCTACTCGGCCGCCGCCCGCGAACTCGGCTACACCCAGCCCGCCATCACCCAGCAGATGAAGGCACTCGAACGGACCGTCGGCGTCCCGCTGTTCACCCGCGCGGGGCGCGGACTGCGGCTCACCGAGGCGGGCGAGGCGCTCTCCCGGCACGCCGAGCTGATCCTCGGCAGCATGTCCGCCGCCCAGAAGCAGCTCACCGCGCTCGCCCGGCTGCGTGCCGGGCGGGTGCGGGTCTGCGCCTTCCCCAGCGCCAACGCCACCCTGATACCCGAGGCGATGGCCCGGCTGCTGGCCGAGCACCCCGGGGTACGGGTCGAACTGCTGGAGGCCGAGCCGCCGGACTCCGTCCAGCGGCTGCTGCGCGGGGAGTGCGACATCGCGCTGGCCTTCCGCTATCCGGGCGGGGCCACCGAAGTGCCCGAGGGCCTGGACGAGATCCCGCTGATGGAGGACCTGCTCACGGTGCTGCTGCCGGTCGGGCACCCGCTCGGCCGCCGGCACGCCGTACGGCTGGCCGACCTCGGCGGCGAGCGGTGGATCGCCGGCTGTCCGCGCTGCCGGGCCAACCTGCTGCACGTCTGCGCGGATGAGGGTTTCGCGCCGGACATCGTCTTCTCCACCGACGACAACCTCGCGGTGCAGTCGCTCGTCGCCGCCGGGGTCGGGATCGCGCTGATGCCGGCGCTGGTGCTCTCCTTCATGTGCCACCGCAAGGTCACCGGGCGGGCCGTCGAACCGCACCTGCGGCGGCAGGTGAGCGCGTACGTGCTGCGCGAGCACCGCCGGATCCCGGCCACCGGGCTGGTGCTGGACCACCTGCGGCAGGCCGCGGCGAGCCGGGTCGGCTGCTGACGTATAAGCAGCAGTGGGGAGGTCGCTTACAGACCCTCCTTGGACGTGATAGGTCGGTACGTCCGAACCTGCTGGGATGACACCCTCAGCCACGGTCGGCAGCGACCGGCTCACCGAGCGGATGACCGCGCTGATCAGTGAGATCCGCGCCGTCGTGGACCGCGGGCTCCCGCCGGAACTCACCGCCTACCTGGTCGGCGAGAGGCTCGCCCCGCACCTGCTCGCCGACCCGGACGGGCCCGACGCGCTGCTCACCGCCGCCCAGCGCGAGGGCGACCCGCAGCGCTACCGCCAGCACGTCCTGCACGCCGAGGGGGACGGCAGCTTCTCCGTCGTCGCCCTGGTCTGGCTGCCCGGGCAGCTGACCCCGATCCACGACCACGTCTCCTGGTGCGTGGCCGGAGTCCACCAGGGGCAGGAGAGCGAGACCCGCTACCGGCTGGTCTCCGGCGGCCGCACCGCCCGGCTGGTCGAGACCGAGCACGTGGCCGGCCCGGCCGGCACCGTGGCCGCCTTCGCCCCGCCCGGCGACATCCACCTGGTGCGCAACTCCTGTAGCAGCACGGCGATCTCCATCCACGTGTACGGCGCGGACGTCTCGCGGCTCGGCACCAGCATCCGTCGGGTCTACCAACTGCCCGCCGACCCGGAGCAGTGAGCGGCGGCGTGGCACTCACCCTCCGGCAGCGCGCCGCCCGTACCCGCTCGCTGCCCCCGATGCGCGGGGACGCCCCCGGACTGCTGTTCGCGGCCCTCGGGGTGGCCGCCGCGCTGGGCGTCCACGCGCTGGTGCCGGCCGTGCCCGAACTCACCGCCGCCGTCGTGCTCGGCATGGCGGTGGCCCACCTGCCGGGGCTGCGCCCGGTGGTCCGCGGCGTCGCCCGGCCGGGGCTGTCGACGGCCGGCAAGCGGCTGATGCGGCTCGGGATCGTGCTGCTCGGGCTCAAGCTCAGCCTGGACGACGTGCTCGGGCTCGGCTGGGCCACCGTCGCGATGGTGCTCGCGGTGGTCGCGGCCACCTTCGCGGGGACGCTCTGGCTGGGCCGACGGCTCGGCCTGCCCGGGGACCAGCCGCTGCTGGTCGCGACCGGGTACTCGATCTGCGGGGCCTCGGCGATCGGCGCGGTCAGCCAGGCGGCGGGCAGCGAGGAGGAGGACGTGGCGGCCTCGGTGACGCTGGTGACCCTGTGCGGGACGCTGGCGATCGCCGTGCTGCCGCTGCTCCAGCACCCGCTCGGGCTCGGCGAGCTGGAGTTCGGGCGCTGGGTCGGGGCGAGCGTGCACGACGTCGGGCAGGTGGTCGCCACCGCGCAGACCGGTGGGGCCGGGGCGCTGCGGGAGGCGGTGCTGGTCAAGCTGATGCGCGTGGTGCTGCTGGCGCCGCTGGTCGCGGGGGTGGCGGTGGTGGCGCGGCGCAACCTCCGGGCGGCGCGGGTGTCGCGGGAGGTGGCTTCGGGCGCGGCTTCGGGTGCGGCTTCGGGCGCGGCCGGAGATGCGGGGAACCCGGGTGGGAGTCCGGATGGGATTCCGGGCGGGAAGACGGCTGAGCGGTCGGTGAGGGGCGGCGGCCGGCCGCCGATCGTGCCGCTGTTCGTGGCGGGGTTCCTCGCGATGATCGTCCTGCGGACCACCGGCGTGCTGCCCGAGCGGGCGCTCGGGCTGGCCGCGGACGCCCAGGAGCTGCTGCTGGCCGCCGCACTGTTCGGGCTCGGCAGCGCGGTGCACCTGCCGACCATGATCCGTACCGGCGGACGGATCGCCCTGCTCGGACTCGGCTCCTGGGTGGTCGTCGCGGGCGTCTCGTACGCGGGAGTGCTGGTCACGACCTGACCGGTCCGGGTGCGGACTCGGCTATTGTCGGGCGGGTGCCCGTCCCGTCCGACCGGGGCGGCCCGCACCCGCGCTTCGCCGAGGAGGACGGATGACCACCGCACTGCCCGAACGCGACGGCCACCAGGCCGCCGTCACCCTCGACCGACGGGAGGGCCGGTACGGCGAGGTGGTGCTCCGGCGACGCGGTCGGGACTTTGAGATCATCGCCAACGGGTGCTTCCTGATGGACACCGCGGACGGGCGCTCGGAGCGGCTGCTGATCCAGGCGGCGCTGGACGAGCTGGACCGCACCGGTGCCCGGGGCGAGCGGCCGTCGGTGCTGATCGGCGGCCTCGGGGTCGGCTTCTCGCTGGCGTACGCGGCGGCCGAGCCGCGCTGGGGGAGGATCGCCGTCGTCGAACGGGAGACCGCGATCATCGAGTGGCACCGGACCGGCCCGCTCGGGGCGTTCTCGGGCGGGGCGCTCGACGACGAGCGGGTCGAGGTGCTCCACACCGACCTGCTGGAGTACCTCGCGGCGGCGGACGGCGAGCGGTACGACGCGCTGTGCCTGGACATCGACAACGGGCCGGACTGGACCGTCACGGAGTCCAACGACGGTCTGTACGGCGCGGACGGGCTCGCGGTGCTGTGGCACCGGTTGCGGGCGGGCGGGGTGCTGGCCGTGTGGAGCGCGCAGCCGTCGCAGGTCTTCGAGGAGGCGCTGCGGGCGGTCGGGTTCTCGGACGTGGTGACGCACGAGATTCCGGTGGCCCGCGGGGTGCCGGACGTGGTGCACCTGGCCCGGCGGGCGGGCTGAGAGCGGGCGTGGGTCGGCGCGGTTCGGGCCGGTGTCGAGTCGTGCCGGGCGGGATTCGGGCCGACTCGCGGGTGAACTTGGCCGTGGTGGCCGGTGGTTGGCGCCTCGGGCGGTAACCGGCGGCGGTGCAGCGGTAGTTGAGCGGCGGGTGGGCGGTGGGTTTGGGTGGCTGAGAGCGGGAGTCCCTCGGAGCGGATCACGGTCGAGCTACGACGGCGCATCGTGGCAGGGGAGTTGGCACCCGGGGCTCGGGTGCCGTCCACCCGGCGGATCACCCAGGAGTGGGGCGTGGCGATGGCCACGGCGACCAAGGTGCTGAACCGGCTGCGGGAGGAAGGGCTCGTCCGGGCCGTCCCGGGGGTGGGCACGGTGGTGGCCGGCGCTCCGGCGCCGGTTACGGCTCCGGCCGGAGGCCCGTCCCGGGAGGTTCGGCGGGGCCGGCAGCAGCAGTCGCGACAGTCACCGCAACAGCCCTCGCAACGGGCAGCGGGGCGGCGGGAGGCGCGGTCGGCGGCGAAGCCGGGCGGGGAGCGGCAGGAGCGGGCGGGCGGCGAGCACGACCTCGCCCGGGAACGGATCGTCGCGACGGCCGTCCGGGTGGTCGATGAGGAGGGGTTGTCGGCGCTGTCGATGCGCCGGGTCGCGACCGAGCTCGGCGTCGCGACGATGTCGCTCTACCGCCATGTGCCCGGCAGGGACGAGCTGTTGCGGCTCATGATGGATGTGGCGTTCGGCGAGCAGCCGCTGCCCGAGCCGCCGGCGTCGGACTGGCGGGAGGGGCTGGAGGCGGTCGCGCGGTTGCAGTGGGGGATCTACCGGCGGCACCCGTGGCTGGCCTCCACGATGTCCTTCACCCGTCCGGTGCCGGCTCCGGACGCGGCCCTGCACACCGAGCGGTCGATGGCCGTGCTGGCGGGGCGGGGGTTGAGCGGCGAGGAGATGGTCCAGGCGTCCGTCGCGCTGGCGGCGTTCGTGTGCGGGCTGGCTGTCCACTTCGAGCGGGAGGCGCAGGCCGAGCAGGACAGCGGACTGTCCGCGGAGGAGTGGATGGACCAGGTGGACGAGGAGGAGCGCGGCCGGCTGATGGCGGATCCGGAGCGCTTCCCGATGTTCGACGCGATGAGTCGGGGGCCGGAGATCGACATGAGTCTGGAGGCGCTGTTCGAGTTCGGGATGGCGCGGATGCTCGACGGGCTCGGCGTGGTGATCGAGCGGCGGGGTGGTGCGGGCGGGGGAGGGCTGGGGGCGGGCGGTGAGTGACGGGTGACAGATGACAGGTAACAGATTTCAGATTTCGTTCGCTGAAATCTGAAATCTGTCATCCGTTGCCTGTCACCCGTCGACTGTTGCGTGTCCCCCGGCCCGCTCAGCCGAACGGCCGGTGCTCCGCCTGAGCGTCCGCCCCGTTCGCGGTCTCCGGCTCGGGCGCGGTCTCCGGCGGGCTCGGGAGGCCCGCCATGGCGAAGGGGTTGAAGTCCGGCGGCGGGACCCGTACCGGGGTGTCCTTGCGACGCGCGAGCTCCGTCTCGGCCTCGCCCTGCTCTGCCGCCCCGGCCGCGGTTGTGGCGGCTTCAGCGCTGACGGGCGGTGCCTGGGCGGGGACGACCGGCGGGGTCGAGGGCGGCGGCGGGACTGCCGGGCCCTGGGCTGGGAGGGTGGTGCCGAACGGATCAGGCTTCTGCTCCGCCGCGACCGTGGTGCCGAACGGGTCGGCGACCGGTGCCGTCCCGGCGGGCTGCGTGGCGGGCGCGGCGGCCGGTGAGTCGGGGAGACCTTCGAAGGCGAAGGGGTTGAAGTCCGGCGGCGGGATCCGCACCGGGGTGCCCTTGGGAGGGTCTCCGGCATCCGGAGCCGCGCCGCCCTCGTGGGCGACGGAGGCGTCCGTGGCCGGTGCGAAGGGGTTGAAGTCCGCCGGAGGCACCCGTACCGGAGTGCCGCGCAGGTGCAGCGGCACCTCCTCCGGTTCCTCCTCGGCGGCAACGGCTGCAGCCGCGGTGGGAGCCGGGGCCGGGGCTGGAGCCTGGGCCGGAGGGGGAGCCGGAGCCTGGGCCGGAACGGCGCTCGGCACCGTCGCCGGTACGGCAGCCGCGGCCACCGCCGTCGGCACACCGTCCCAGCCGAACTGGATGCTCTTCAGCAGTTCCGCGAACGCCTCCGTGTACAGCTCCCAGTCCTCCGGCCGCGCCGTGGACAGCTGGACGCACAGCACCGTCCCGCCGTCCGGCAGCGGTACGAAGGCCTGGACGGCCGAGGTGACCACCCAGCGCCGCTGCCCGTCGGCGGCGAGCGGCCCGGGCACCGGGGCGGTCCGGCCCTCGACCAGGACGGCGGCCGGTCCGGCCGGCAGCAGGACGGTCCACACCTCGGCGTGCCGACGGACGGTGGCCAGTTCGGTGGCGAGCGCGGTGATCGGCAGCGGGTGCCGGGCGAGCGAGACGACGAGTGCGGCGTCCGAGGCGCGTCCGTCCAGCTCCAGCGCGCAGACGCCGGCGTATCCGACGCCCGCGTCGCGGACCAGGTCGGCCAGGGTGGCGGAGATCACCGCGAAGTCGCGCCGCGGCTCCGGGCCGGTGGCGCTGAACAGTTCCTCGGCGACCTCGGCCAGGTGCCGGGCCAGCTCGTCGGCGGCCGCCACGGTCGCCGGGGTTCCGTCGGCCCGGTCCGCACCGTCGGGCAGTGGGGGCACCGCACGGGAGGAGACACCGGGCGGACCGCCCGGGGAGGTCAGCGCGTGGAAGCCGGGCGGGACGACCAACCGGATCTCGGCGCCCGCGCCGGTGGGCAGTTCGACCGGCTGCCGGGTCTGCTGCCCGGCCGCCAGCGCCGCCAGCGCGGGGGCGAACGGCGGGCGGAGCTTGGCGTCGGCGAACTCGCCGGTGACCGGCAGCTGGAACAGCGCGGCCGAGGTGGTGCCCCGGTCGGCGATGGCGCCGCGCACCGCTCCGCCGCCGAAGCGGGTCTGGAGCGCGGCGACTGTCCGCTCGGCGACCCGCGCGCCGGTGCCCGGCCGGGCGGTGCCCGCGGTGGTCACCGTGCCGAGCCGGTCGAGGGTGGCGTGCACCGGGCCGTTGGGGGCCAGCGGCAGGCCGAACAGCGCCTCGGCGGCGGGGTGTTCGGCCGTCCGCAGGGCGCTCAGCGAGGCTGCCGGGTGGCGCGAGGTGTGCTCGTCGAAGAGGGCGTCGGTGAGGGTGCCGAGGGTCGCGCAGACCTGCTCCGCTGCCGCGAAGGGGTTGGCCTCCGCGCTGAACTGGACGTCCTGGGTCAACTGGTGAGCCCCCCGCTCTGCTCCGTGCCGTCGGTGGTTCGGGTGGGACCGGGCGCGCCGCGGCGACGCACCGTCGGATCCCCGCTCATTCCTATCAGAGCCCACCGTCCTGACCGAACCGCAGGATGACCCGATGATCACGCGGACCAGCACCGCGAGGGTGTCCGCGACGGTGGTCGCGGCCAAGACTCCGGCGACCGGCCCCGTGGCCACTCCGACGGCCCTGCCAGGCTATTCGGCGGCGGTCTCGACGGCGTCGACGGCCTCGGCGGGCCCAGCGGCTCCGGCAGCCTCGGCGGTGCCGGCGGCCTCGGCCTCCCCGGCGGACCCGGCATCAGGGTCCGGGGCGGCCAGCGCGGTGACCGCCCCGACGATCCCCGGCACGGCGAACAGCGCCGCGAGGTCCCGCACCAGACGCCCGGTCGGGCCGTCCGGGCGCTCGCCGGCGAAGAAGGAGGCCAGCTCGGCGGCGAGGGCCGGCTCGCGGGCCGCGGTGAGGGTGAGTGCCGCGACGAACTCCTGCACCAGGTGCAGCTGGAGCTCCTCCAGCGGCACCGAGCGCTCGTTCAGCCACTCCAACGAGGTGATCTCGGCGTTGGCGATCCAGGCCCGGACGGTGAGCCGCAGCCCGACGCTCGGCGCGGGGATCGCCAGGTGGGCCAGGATCTGCTCCTGCGCGGCCCGGCGCACCTCGTCGATCACCGCGGAGGTGCCCGCGCTGGCCGACACCGAGCCGCCGCGCAGCAGAGCGGCGAAGCCCGGTCCGTGGCTCTGCACGAAGTCCAGGTAGCGGCCCATCACCCGGTACAGCCGCTCCGACAGGGGCCCCGCCATGGGCTCCTCGAACCGGGCCGACAGCTCCCGCCCGGCCCGCCGCAGCGACTCCTCGTACAGCGCCTGCTTGCCGGGGAAGTAGTGGTACACCAGCGGCCGGGAGGCGCCCGCGGCGGCGGCGATGTCGTCGATCGACACCTCCTCCGGAGGCCGGCGGCTGAACAGTTCCAGTGCCACGGCGATCAGCTGTTCCCGCCGCTCGTCCACGCTCAGCCGCCGACGCGGCCGTTCGCCCGCCGCCCGGGCGGATGCGGAGGTCCGGGCGGCTCGGTCGGCCGTCGGCGACGGTGTACGGGAGGCCATGCGCGCCACCCTATCCGGATGCCACGCGGGGGCCTACGCGGCCCGGAAGTCCAGGTAACGGCGGTAGGCCTCCAGCCCGTCGGGGACGAAGGCGTCGCGGCCGAGGCGCTCGGCGAGTTCGGCGGGGGTGAGCCAGGCGTGCCAGGCGACCTCGGATTCCTGGGGGGAGACCGGTCCGTCCCACTCGGCCTCGTACATGTCGCACCACCAGGAGAGCCCGTCCTGTTCGAAGAGGAACTTGAACAGCGGGCGCGGGGCGATGCCGCGGACGCCGAGTTCCTCCTCGGCCTCGCGGACGGCGGCCTCGGCGTAGGCCTCCCCGGAGCCGACCACGCCGCCGACGAACATGTCGTACGCGCCCGGGGCGAACAGCTTGGTGTCGGTGCGGCGGTGGACGAAGATCCGTCCGGCCGGGTCGTGGACCAGGATGAAGACGCAGCGGTGGGTCAGCCCGCGCCGGTAGACCTCGCCGCGCAGGGCGGTCCCGGTCACGCGGTCGTGCTCGTCCACGACGTCCAGCAGTTCTTCGGCAGGGTTGGTCATGGGGGACAGGTTAGGGTTCCGGGGCTCGGTCCCGCGTTCGATCCAACCCGATCCGACCCGGTCCGACCCGGTCCGACCCGGTCCGACCCGGTCGGAACGGATCGAATCGGAATAGATCGAAGGGGATCGGGACTGAGTACGAGTGGCACGAGAAACAGCGGAACTGGTCGAGGGCGGCGCGCGGTGACGGAGATCTGGGGCGAGACGGCCGAGGGGTTCGAGCCCGTACGGGCGGCCTTCGTACGGAACTTCACCGAGTACGGCGAGCTCGGCGCCGCCTTCGCGCTGTACGCGCACGGCCGCAAGGTGGTCGACCTGTGGGGCGGCGACGCCCGGCCGGAGGTCGGCGGCCGGCCGGCGCCCGCGGTGCCGTGGACCTCGGACACCGCGCAGGTGCTGCGCTCCGTCACCAAGGGCCTGACCGCGACCACCGCGCTGCTCCTCGCCGAGCGCGGCCTGCTCGACCTGGACGCGCCGGCGGCCTCGTACTGGCCGGAGTTCGCGGCGGCCGGCAAGGGCCGGGTACCGGTGAGCTGGCTGCTCTCGCACCGGGCCGGGGTGCCGGCGCTGGACGCGCCGCTGCGGCTGGAGGACGTGCTCACCTGGGAGCGCGCGGCCGCCGCCGTCGCCGCGCAGGCGCCCGCCTGGGAACCGGGCACCGCGCACGGCTACCACCCGTACACCTTCGGCTGGTTGGTCGGCGAGGTGGTGCGGCGGGTGAGCGGCCGGACGGTAGGACAGTACTTCGCCGAGGAGGTCGCCCGGCCGCTCGGGCTGGACCTGTGGATCGGGCTGCCGGCCGGCGCCGCGCCCCGGGTCGGCAAGCTGGTCGACCTGCCGGCTCCGGAGGCGGCCCGGACCGGCCCGAGCGGGCTGCGGCTGCGGCCCAAGCAGTCCGTCCGGGACGCCTACCAGGACCCGGCCTCGCTGACCGCCCGGTCCTTCGCCTCGGTGCGCCCCGGGGTGGACCTCAACGACCCGGCGGTGCAGGCCGCCGAGATCCCCGGCGCCGGCGGGATCGGCACCGCCCGTTCGCTGGCCCGCTTCTACGCGGCCCTGATCGGTGCGGCCGACCGCCCGGACGGCTCCGGCGCCCTGGTGCCGCCGCTGCTCGGCCCCGAGGTGCTGGCCCGTGCGGTCGAACCGGTGGCGAGCGGGCCGGACCGGGTGCTGATCGTCAACTCGACCTTCGGCCTGGGATTCTGGCGGCACGGCCCGACCGCGCCGATGGCCTCCCCGGCGAGCTTCGGACACCCGGGCCGGGGCGGCTCGCTGGGTTTCGCCGACCCCGGTCTCGGGCTGGGCTTCGGCTACGTGACCAACGGCATGCAGCCGGGCGTCACCGGGGACGTCCGCTCGCGGAACCTGATCCGCGCGGTGCGGGGGTGCCTGGGGCTGGACCGGTGAGGATCAGGCCTGGCCGGTCTCGAAACGGCTGAGCTTCCCGCCGTCGACGGCGAAGCGCCACGCGGTGCGCATCTCGCCCCAGGTGTCGTTGGTGAAGTTGGCGACCAGCGCGCGGCCGCCGTCCGACTCGGTCTGGACGTCCATCCGGCCGTGGGCGGTGAAGATCTCACGGTCGATCCAGTCCGCCAGGTTCCGGTCGGAGCCGTCGTCGGACATGGTCGCGCCGTCGGCGAGCAGCCCGACGAAGGCCTCGCGGTCGCCCGCGTTGATCGCGGTGACGACGGCGCGCACGACGGGGTCGCTGAGCTTGGCGATGGCGATGGTCACGGGGGACTCCCGGGGGGACGAGGGGTTCGGGAGTCCTGTCTACGGCGTTCGCGCGGGTCGTCCGGGCATGTCGGCGGCGCGTCGGGGAAATGCCGGGATGGGTGTGCTTGGATCCCCGGAAGCGGCGATGCGCCCCCGGAGCCCGCCACGGGGAGTGGCGACGGAGCGGGAGGTCCGGCCCGACCGCCCGCTCCGGTTTCCGCCGGGGGCTCGGAGCCGTCCGGGGCCAGTCTCTTATAAATCGGAGCCGTCCGGGCCTAGAAGAAGCCGACCGCGTCGGGGGAGTAGCTGACCAGCAGGTTCTTGGTCTGCTGGTAGTGCTCCAGCAGCGTCTTGTGGGTCTCCCGCCCGATGCCGGAGTTCTTGTAGCCGCCGAAGGCCGCGTGGGCCGGGTAGGCGTGGTAGCAGTTGGTCCAGACCCGGCCCGCCTGGATGGCGCGCCCGGCCCGGTGGGCGGTGTTGAGGCTGCGGGTCCACACGCCCGCGCCGAGCCCGTACTGGGTGTCGTTGGCGAGGGTGACGGCCTGGTCGAAGCCGTCGAAGCGGGTGACGGAGACGACCGGGCCGAAGATCTCCTCCTGGAAGACCCGCATCGAGTTGTCGCCCTCGAAGACCGTCGGCGTCACGTAGTACCCACCGGCCAGCGGGCCGCCGAGCTCGGCCCGCTCACCGCCCACCAGGATCCGGGCGCCCTCGTCCTGGCCGATCTCGAAGTAGGAGAGGATCTTCTTCAGCTGCTCGACGCTGGCCTGGGCGCCGACCTGGGTCTCGGTGTCCAGGGGGTCGCCCTGGCGCATCGCGCGCACCCGGTCCAGGCCGTCGGAGAGCAGCCGGTCGTAGATCGCGGAGTCGATCAGCGCGCGGCTGGGGCAGGTGCAGACCTCGCCCTGGTTGAGGGCGAACATCGCGAAGCCCTCGACGGCCTTGTCGTAGAAGGCGTCCGACTCGGCGGCGACGTCCGCGAAGAACACGTTGGGGCTCTTGCCGCCGAGCTCCAGCGTGACCGGGATCAGGTTGTCGGCCGCCGAGTGGGCGATCAGCCGGCCGGTGGTGGTCTCGCCGGTGAAGGCGAGCTTGCGGATCCGGGTGCTGGCGGCGAGCGGGGCGCCGGCCTCCTCGCCGAAGCCGGTGACGATGTTGACCACGCCGGGCGGCAGCAGGTCGGCGGTCAGCTCGGCGAGCAGCAGCACCGAGGCCGGGGTCTGCTCGGCGGGCTTGAGCACCACCGCGTTGCCGGCCGCGAGCGCCGGGGCGAGCTTCCAGATCGCCATCAGGATCGGGAAGTTCCACGGGATGATCTGGCCGACCACGCCCAGCGGCTCGTGGAAGTGGTACGCCACGGTGTCCTCGTCCAGCTGGGAGAGGCTGCCCTCCTGGGCGCGCAGCACGCCGGCGAAGTAGCGCAGGTGGTCGACGGCGAGCGGGAGGTCGGCGGCCAGCGTCTCGCGCACCGGCTTGCCGTTGTCCCAGCTCTCGGCGACGGCCAGCTGCTCCAGGTTGGCCTCCATCCGGTCGGCCATCCGCAGCAGCACCTGCGCCCGCTGGGCGGCCGGGGTGCGGCCCCAGGCGGGGGCGGCGGCGTGGGCCGCGTCCAGGGCGGCCTCGATGTCCGCGGCGGTGCCGCGGGCGATCTCGGTGAACACCTCGCCGGTGACCGGAGTCGGGTTGCCGAAGTACTCACCGCGCACCGGGGGAGTCCACTCGCCGCCGATCCAGTGCTCGTACCGGGAGCGGTAGGCGACGATGCTGCCGGGGGTACCGGGGGGCTGGTAGACCGTCATGCTCGGTGTCTCCTCGCTGCGTCGGGTGCCGCCCGGGTTCGGCGCGGGGCCGCGGGCGGCGCGCCGGACCACCCGGTCAGGGGGCGGTCCGGCGGGAGGGGTGGGACACGCCATCGGGCCGGTGCCCCGCCGGGGCGCCCGCCGTCGAGCACGATAACCGTCGGGCACCCGGTGCGGCTACGGTCCGTACGCGTGTCCCGTACGGAGGGTGGGGCGTCCGGTCGTCCCGGCGGGTGGGCCGCCGGGTGTCCTCCGAGGGCCTGTCGCGGATGCTCCTCGCCGGTCCGCCGCGGGGCTCCGGATTCGGATCGTCGGGGGGCGCGCGTTCCGGGCGCGTCCTTGCCGCGTGCTGCCGCCCGCCGTCGCGGGTCGGCCGGGCCGCCCCGGGTCGGGCGCCGCGCGTCGTCGCCTGCCGCCGCGTGGCCGGGCCGGCGCTCACCGGGCGCGCCGCCGCGCGCGGCCGCCCGCCCGTCGGACGGCTCCGGGAGCGCGTCGGTCAGACCGCGTGGTACCGGCCGGTGCGGGCCTCCCAGCTGAGGTAGCCGGCCAGCCAGGTGAGCAGTCCGTCCGCGTACCGCTGGGCGATCGTGCGTTCGATCCGGGAGAGGCCCAACTCGCGGTAGACGTCCGGGAGCCGGTCGCGCAGCTCGGCGCACCGGTCGACCATCAGCTGGGCCTCGGCGATGACCGCGGCGCAGGCCTCCTCGGCCGAGCAGCGCCGCTCCCGCTGGACGATCATGACCAGGTTGTTCACGTCCCCGCGCGGCGCCTCCAGTGGGTAGGACCGCACGTCGTTGCTGAGCGACGGTATGTCGGCGGCCAGCTGTCGCAGTTGGCGCAGCACCGGGTGGTGCAGGACGGCGGCGGACACCTCGAAGTGGCCGAGGCGTTCGACCATGTCGAAGATGGTCTCCATGGCCGCGGTGCCCCGGCGGAGCTCCAGGTAGCCGTCCCGGTCCGGTGGCCGGGTGGAGATCCGGCCGGCCGCCTCGGCCGGGTGGCTGGCCAGGTAGTACTCCCAGTTGTAGGCGGCACGGGCCTGCCAGCGGGCGGGCATGCCCCGCACGCTGCGGTCCCACAGGTCGGCGAAGGCGGTCTCGACCGCGGAGCCCTGGTCGGGACGGGCGCCGTGCAGGACGGCGATCAGCCGCTCGCAGATCGGGGCGACCTCGGCCGGACGGCGGCCGAGCGGGCCGTCGAACTGGTCGTCGAAGAGGAAGTAGAAGCCCATCAGGTCGGCGGCCAGGGCGAGTTCGTCCGGTCCGGCGTCCGGGTAGCCGAGCGCGGCGAGGTCCACCACCTCCCAGTGGGCGTAGCCGGGGTGGTCGGCGTCGGGCAGCAGGGGGTGGCGGATCAGCCAGTCCCGGTGCAGTGCGGTGGCCTGTCGGCCGTGCGGACTGCGACGGTGCGGGAACGGAATCTGAAGTGAGGTGTCGTCAGACATCGGACTCCCGGTGCGGCGAAGGGTGGGGGCGCTTGTGGTTCGAACACTGTTCGTGGGGGGAGTTGGCGCGACGGTGCGCTGTGGTGAGGGGGGATCAGGAATGATCATCAACGCCTCGAAGGCCGTAGGGTATCTGATGTATTGATCGCACGTTAGGGATATAGGGCAGTTGCCCTCGGGTGGTCCCCCAAACCCTCACCGTCCGTCCCAGCCTGCACGAATGCCCCACGGGAAGGCCCGCGCGGCGCTAACCTCGGCTCCACGCAGTGATGAAGCTGTGACGCAAACAGGAGAGGCGGAGGCGCGACGGTGACCGAGCAGGAGAACGAACTTCGGGCGGGCGCTGGTTCCGGCCGGGACGACGACGCGAACGCGCCGCGGGTCCGGCTGCGTGACCGCGACGCCGAACTGCGCTCGGTGGAGGCCGCCGTCGAGCGGCTCTGTCGTGGATTCGCCGCCGGTGGCACCGAGATCGGCGACCTGCTCACGTTCTCCGGCCGCCCCGGCATCGGCAAGACCAGCCTGCTGCACGAGGTCCGGCGGATCGCCAAGCTCCGGGAGAAGGCCACCGTGCTGTTCGCCCGAGGAGGTGAACGGCAGTTCAAGGAGCCCTACCACGTGCTGCGCCAGCTGCTCCAGCACGTGCTCGGCGACCTGGAACCGGACGTGTTCCGCCAGGTCATGGGCACCTGGGAGGAGGTCGTCGGACCGGCCATGGGCCTCAAGCAGCCCAAGGCCGGCGCCCGCCGCCTCGACCCACAGGGTGTGCGCGACGGCCTCGACTACGTCCTCGCCCAGCTCGCGCCGCGCCGCGCGCCGATGGTGATGATCGTCGACGACCTGCACTGGGCGGACGGGGAGTCACTCTCCTGGCTGACCAAGTTCGCCATCCGATCGAGTGAACTGCCCGTCCTGCTCGTCTTCGCCTTCCGCGAGGACGAGAACGACTGGCCCACCGAGACCCACGACTTCCGCCGGAGCGTCCTCGAACTCAAGGCCCGCAAGCACGAGCTCAACCGCCTCACCCTCAGCTCCGTCACCGACATGATCCGCGCGGAACTCGGCGACAAGGCCGAGGACGCCTTCTGCTACGAGTTCTGGAACGTCGTCAACGGCAACCCGTTCGAGGCCATCGCCCTGCTCGACCAGGTCCGCGACCAGGAACTGGAGCCGGTCGAGGAGAACTCCCGGCAGCTGCACGAACTCGCCGTCGACGCCACCGGAATGACCCTCAAGAGCTGGCTGGACCGGCTCGGCGCCAGCACCCTGCGGTTCGCCTGGGCCTGCGCGATGCTGGGCACCGACATCCGGGTCGACCTCGCGACCCGGATCTCCACCCAGAGCACCGAGGGCGCCCGCGAGTCCATCAAGCAGCTACGCAAGCAGCGCGTGCTGACCCAGAGCCCCAACGGGACCCTGGAGTTCGTCCACCCGCTGATCGCCAGCTCGATCTACAACACCATGCCCGACGCCACCCGCCTCGGCATGCACGGCATCGCCGCCGCCGAGATCGAGAACGCCGGACTCGGCCTGCTCGCCGCCTCCCGTCACCTGGTCGAGACCCACTCCGGCGAGGGCGACGACCGGATCGTGAGGAAACTGCGCCGCGCCGCCATCGAACACCAGCTGATCGGCGCCCCCGAGGCCGCCCAGCGCTGTCTGAACCGCGCGCTCAACGAGCCGCCCGCCGATGCGATCAAGACCGAGGTGCTCTACGAACTCGGCTGCTCCGCACTGCTCACCGACCCCGTCGCCACCGTCAACCAGCTCAAGCTCGCACTCTTCTCCCCGGAGGAGTTGCCGCTGCGCCCCGAACTGCGGGTGGACGCCACCTTCCGGCTCTCCGAGGTGCTCGCCCACGCCGGTGAGCTGGGCCAGGCCGCCGTGGTCTGCCAGGACGCGGCCGAGGTCACCGTCGATCCGGCCGGGCGCCAGCGGCTCCAGGCCGCCTCGTTCATGTGGCACGCCTTCCGCAAGTCCGAGGAGGACGGCCAGGGCCGCTCCGCCCGGCTCGGCGAGATGTGCCGGAGCCTGCGCAGCCGGGACGCGGCCGACCGGGCCGTGCTCGCCATGCGCGCCTGGGACCTCCCCCTGCGCGGCGCCCCCTCCGCCGAGGCGCTGGCACTCGCCGACGAGGTCCTCGACAGCGGTCGGCTGCCCAAGGGCCTCGGCTGGACGGACACCACCTGGGGCTTCGAACTGCCGTCGATGCTCTGCCTGACGTACATCTACAACGACCGCATCGCCCAGGCCGAGCGGCTGGCCGCGGACGCCATCATCCAGTTCGAGATCGCCGGTTGGAGCGGCGCCCACCGGGGCTTCGCCTACTTCCTGATGGGCCTGGCCCGGTTCCGCCGCGGCCTGCTCGCCGAGGCCGAGGACTTCCTGCGCCGGGCTCACCGCATCTCCCAGCGGATGGGAGACAAGCTGCCGCTGGCCTGGGACGCGATCGGCGTGCTGGTCGACACGCTGATCGCCCGCGGCCGGGTCGACGAGGCCTGGACCATGGCCAACGACTTCGGCTTCCACCCGCCGTACCACCCGACGGCCATGGTGCTCCCGGACGCGGCCTCGCTCTACGGCAAGCTGCTGGTCGCCAAGGACAGGTACGCGGGCGCGGCCGCCGCGCTCACCGAGGCCGGCGCCCAACTGGAGGTCCGCGGCTGGCGCAACACCGTCTGGGCACCCTGGGCCGGGCACCTCGCCATCGCGATCGCGCGCGACGAGCCCGAGCGCGCCCGTGACTACGCCCAGCGGGCGGTCCGGGACGCCCGCGCCTTCGGCACCGCCTCGGCGATCGGCAGCGCGCTGCGCCTGCAGGCCCAGACCGAGGACGCCCGGGCCGCGGTCGAGCTGCTGGAGGACGCCGTGATGTACCTCGGGCAGTCCCCGGCCGGCTACGAACACGCCGTCGCCCTGGTCGACCTCGGCGCCGCGCTGCGCCGGGTCGGACGGCTGGACGACGCCCAGGAGTACCTGTACCAGGGCATCGAGCTGGCCCAGCACTGCTCCGCGGAGGGGCTGGTCGACCGGGCCCGCCGGGAGCTGGCCAACTACGGCCTGCGGCCCAACCGGCTGGGGCTGCGCGACTTCCGGGAGACCATCGAGACGCTCAGCAGCGCGGAGTGGGAGGTCGCCAAGCGAGCCGTGCAGGGCGTGCCGGCGCAGCGGATCGCCGAGGAGCTCGGGGTGCCGGTCGGGCTGGTCAACCGTCGGCTGGCGGCGGTCTACCGCAAGGCGGGCAGCGGGCCGGACGGTCTGGCCTCGGCGCTCGGGCTGCCCCAGCAGCAGCGGGACGCGGGGTGGCTGGAGGACCTGGACGACTAGGCCCTGTCCGGCCGTCGGGTGGCCCGGATTGTCGATGGGCACCGCGAGGTCCGGTGGGCGCCGGGTGGTCCGCCGGGGCACCGCGAGGTCCGACCGGGGCGCCGGGCGATCGGCCGGGGTGGCCGCGTCGGGCGGTCGGCGAGCCTCTGGCGGGCGTACGGCCGCGGCTGACGGCGGGTGAGGCGGATGGGTGTGCGGGTGCGCGGAAGCGCCCCCGCGGCCGCCGCCGTCGCTAGGCTGACCGACACGGGGTTGCCACGGCACCCCTCGACGGACCCGGAACCGGGCGGCCGCAGTGCGACGCCGCCACCAGTGAGGAGCAGGCCATGGCGAGCGAGGCCACCAGCGTGCGGCACGAACCCCTAGACCCCTCGGGCGCCGGCGCCGCGATCGAGCGCTGGACGCTCACGGCCGGCCCGTACGAGGCGAGCGTGCTCACCCTCGGCGCCACCCTGCACACCCTGAGCGCGCCGGACCGCTCCGGCCGCAGCGCCCAACTGCTGCTCGCCACCGACCGGTTGTCCGAGATCCTCGGCCCGGCCCGGCACTACGGCACGGTGGTGGGCCGGTACGCCAACCGGATCGACCGCTCGTCGGTGACCATCGACGGCGAGGAGCACCAGCTCGCCCCGACCGGCGGTGGCGTGACCATCCACGGCGGCCCGGACGGCTTCGCGCACCGGATCTGGGCGGCCGAGCCGGTTGAGGGCGGGGTGCGGCTGGGGCTGCACAGCCCGGACGGGGACCAGGGCTTCCCGGGTGCGCTGGACGTCACCGTCACCTACACCCTGGACGCGGCAGGTGAGCTGGTGATCGACTACCGCGCCGTCACCGGCAAGCCGACCGTCGTCAACCTGACCAACCACGCGTACTTCAACCTCTCGGGTGAAGGTCGCGGCGACGTCCTCGGTCACCTCCTCACCCTGGACGCCGACGCGTACACCCCGGCCGACGAGAGGCAGATCCCGTACGGCCGGATCGAGCCGGTGGCCGGCACGCCGTTCGACTTCACGGTGGCCACGCCGATCGGCAAGTCGGTGCACGACGAGCACCCGCAGCTGACCGGTCCCGGCGGCTACGACCACAACTGGGTGCTGCGCGCCCGGCCGGCCGACGGCAGCCCGGCGCGGGCCGCGCTGCTGGAGGACCCGGTCAGTGGCCGCACCCTGGAGGTGCTGACCACCGAGCCGGGCATCCAGGTCTACACGGCGAACAAGTTCCAGGGCGCGGTCACCGGCGCGAGCGGTGTTCCGTACGGGCCGTTCGCCGGGATCGCGCTGGAGACCCAGCACTTCCCGGACTCCCCGCACCACCCGGCCTTCCCCAGCACGGAGCTGCGGCCGGGGGAGGAGTTCCGCTCGACGACGGTGCTCCGGCTGGGGGCCGTCTAGGGCTGGTCCGGGCCCGGGGTCCGGCCCCGCGATTCGGCCCTGGTCGGCGCCCCGGGGCTGTTCACGCTCCCGGGGTCAGGTCAGGTCCCGGCGCATGCAGAGCCGGGGCCAGCGGTCCAGGCCGTGCTCGGCCTCCTTCCGGCGGATAGCGCGCAGGCCCGGGGTGAGCTCCTCCGGGGCCAGCGGGTGGAAGCCGCAGCGGGCGTAGTAGGGGGCGTTCCAGGGGACGTCGGCGAAGGTGGTGAGGGTGAGGGCGGGGGCGTCGGCGGTCGCGGCGAGGTGCTCGATCAGCGACCGGCCGATGCCCCGGCGGGCGTGGTCGGGGTGCACCGAGACCTGCTCGATGTGCAGGGCGCCGTCCACCGGTTCGGCCAGCAGGTAGCCGGCGACGGTTCCGTCGGGGGCCTCGGCGACCAGGGCGACGCCCCGTTCCAGATAGTGCGCCAGTTCCTCCGGGGCCGGGGGTTCGTCCTCGGCGATCTCCGGCATGCCGATCGCGGTGAAGGGCGCGCCGGCGGCCCGCTCCAGCTCGGTCAGGAGTGGAAGTTCGTCTCTGGTGACGGCTCTGATTCGCATGCGTCCAGTCTGCTGGAGGCGGATTCCGGCCACGCAGGGTGGTTTCGTCGGCCAGGACGGAGAGGGGTGGAATCGGACAAATCGTGATATTCCGCTCCACCGTCAACTACCGTGTGGCAACGTCCAGGACACGCGGGCGTAACGATCCCCATTTCTTGCAGAAACTTGCTGCAAGGACTTTCCGTCGCTCTCGCGCCGCTGTTAACTTCCTTCCCGAGCCCGACGGCAGCAACGGTGCGGTCGGTGCGAGGCAGCCATTATGCGCCTGTCTCCCAACATCTCGGGCACCCCCACCCTCCCAAGGAGTTCTCATGCGGCGTGGCATCGCGGCCTCTGCCCTCGTTGTGGCCCTCGCGGTCTCGATGGCTGCCTGTGGCAGCAGCGGCTCCAGCTCGGACGGCAAGGCCGACGGGCCGGTCACCCTCACGTACTGGGACACGTCGAACGCCACCAACGAGGCCCCGAACTACCAGGAGCTCGTCAAGAAGTTCGAGGCTGCGAACTCGAACATCAAGGTCGACTTCGTCAACGTGCCGTTCGACCAGGCCCAGAACAAGCTCCAGACCGCCATGGGGGCCAAGGGCGCTCCGGATGTGTTCCGCTCCGAGGTCGGCTGGACCGCCGCCTTCGCCAAGGCCGGCTACCTGGAGCCGCTGGACGGCACCCCGGCCGCCGCGGACACCTCCGCCTTCCAGTCGAGCCTGATCCAGCAGGCCAAGTACGAGGGCAAGCTGTACGGCGTGCCGCTGGTGACCGACACCCTCGGCCTGCTCTACAACAAGGAGCTGTTCACCAAGGCGGGCATCACCGAGGCGCCGAAGACCTGGGACGAGCTGAAGGCCGACGCCGCCGCCGTCAAGGAGAAGGCCGGTGTGGACGGCTTCTGGCTGAAGGCCGCGGACGGCTACTACGCGCTGCCGTTCCTCTTCGGTGAGGGCACCGACACCGTCGACGCCGCCGGCAAGAAGATCACCATCACCTCGCCGGAGGCCGTCAAGGCCGTCGAGACGTACAAGACGATGTTCACGTCGCCCGGCACCGCCAAGGCCGACGTCACCACCGACGCCTACGCCCACATGATGGACGCCTTCAACAACGGCAAGGTCGCGGCGATCATCCAGGGCCCCTGGGAGATCACCAACATCTACAAGGGCCCGGCCTTCGCCGACAAGAACAACCTCGGCATCGCCGCCGTCCCGGGCGGTTCCGCGGGCAAGGGTGCCGCTCCCACCGGCGGTCACAACATCTCGGTCTACGCCGGCGCGGACAAGGCCCACAAGGCCGCCGCGGAGAAGTTCGCCGCCTTCATGACCTCGGCCGAGAGCCAGGCGTTCATCGCGCAGAAGAACGCCACCCTGCCCACCCGCTCCGACGCCTTCACCGCCGACGTCAAGGCCGACCCGGGCATTGCCGGCTTCCAGGCCGTGCTGAGCAGCGCCAAGCCGCGCCCCGAGCTGCCCGAGTACAGCTCGCTGCTCTCCTCGCTGAACACCAACCTGGGCAAGGCCCTCCAGGGCACGAGCACCCAGGACGCGCTGAACACCGTCGCCACCGACTACGCCAAGCTCCTGCCGGGCTTCGCCAAGTAGTTCCCGCGCCCGGCCCGCCGACCGGCGGATGACAGCGGGCGGATGACAGCGAACAGATAACAGCAAACAGATTTCATCATCTGTCAGTCGTCAGTTGTTCGCGGTTCGTCGCCGCCTGTCACCCGCCACCACCCCCGGCGGGCCGGGCCGTCGGCTTCCCCCGAGACTTCCCCCGAGAAGGTGCAAACGATGTCAGTCGCCGTGCAGGGCGCCACCGGCAAGGGCAGCCGGGAGCGCGAGCAGCGTCCGGGCCTGCTGGAACGCGTCAAGCGCTCCTATGCCAAGCACTGGTACGCCTACGCGATGATCGCCCCGGTCGTGCTGGTGCTCGGCGTGCTGGTGATCTACCCGCTCGTCGAGGGCGTCTGGCTCACCCTCACCGACGCCAACAGCCTCAACGTCGCCCGCAAGATCGGCGTCAACGAGATCCCGGCGAGCTACGAGTTCGTCGGCTTCCACAACTACGCCGACATCCTCTGGGGCCCCGGCTCGTACGACCGCTTCTGGTCGCACTTCGTCTGGACCATCGCCTGGACGGCCGTCTGCGTCTTCCTGCACTACACCCTCGGCCTCGGCCTCGCCCTGCTGCTCAACCAGAAGATGCGTGGCCGCGCCGCCTACCGGATGCTGCTCATCCTGCCCTGGGCCGTACCGACCTTCGTCACCGTCTTCTCCTGGCGGCTGATGCTCGCCGACGGCGGTGTCGTCAACAGCGTCCTCTCCTTCCTGCACCTGCCCGAGCCCGGCTGGCTCACCGATCCGTGGGCGCAGAAGGCGGCGGCCATCATCGTGAACACCTGGGCCGGCGTGCCGTTCATGATGATCTCGCTGCTCGGCGGCCTCCAGTCGATCCCGGCCGAGCTGTACGAGGCCGCCGAGATGGACGGCGCCACCGCCTGGCAGCGCTTCCGCTACGTCACCCTGCCCGGGCTGCGCTCGGTGTCCTCCACGGTCGTGCTGCTCGGCGTGATCTGGACGTTCAACCAGTTCAACGTCATCTTCCTGCTGTTCGGCACCGGCGCCCCCGACGCCCAACTGCTGGTCACCTGGGCGTACCGGCTCGGCTTCGGCCAGATCCCCCGGGACTACGCGCAGTCCGCCGCCTACGGCGTGATCCTGCTGTCCATCCTGATCGTCTTCACCGCCTTCTACCGGCGCTGGCTCGCCCGCAACGAGCAGGCCAACGGCTGAGGCCCCGGACCCAGTTGACCCACGAAGGCAGGTACCCCCGATGAGCACCACCACCGAACTCCCGGCCCGCGCGGCGACCACCGCCCCGGCCGCCCGGCCCGCCAAGGTCCGCCGCCGGGGCGAGCGCAGCCCGCTGGCCCGGGCGCTGTCCCACGGGATCCTGGTCCTGGCCGGCCTGATCGCGCTGTTCCCGGTCGCGTGGATCCTGTTCGTCTCGCTCGGCCCGGACAAGAACGACTACCTCCACCCCGGCCGGATCCTCGACAAGCTCACGCTGTCGAACTACCAGCACGTGCTGACCGACACCGACTTCTTCACCTGGTTCGGCAACGCCGTGCTGGTCTCCGGCGTCACCACCGTGTTCGGCGTGCTCGCCGCCGCCACCACCGGCTACGCCGTCTCCCGGATGAAGTTCCCCGGGCACAAGCCGCTGATGTGGTCGCTGCTGGTCACCCAGATGTTCCCGATCGCGGTGCTGATCGTGCCGATGTACACGATGCTCTCCGAACTCGGCCTGCTGGACAGCTACACCGGCCTGATCCTGGTCTACACGACCACCACCGTGCCCTACTGCGCCTGGCTGCTGAAGGGCTACTTCGACACCATCCCGGTGGAGATCGACGAGGCCGGCCGGGTCGACGGGCTGACCCCGTTCGGCACCTTCTGGCGGCTGATCCTGCCGCTCGCCCGACCGGGTCTGGCGGTGGCGGCCTTCTATTCCTTCCTCACCTACTGGGCGGAGGTGCCGTTCGCCTCCACCTTCATGCTCAGCTCCGACAAGTACACCCTGGCCGTGGGCCTCCAGACCTTCGTCAGCGAGCACGACGCCCAGTGGAACCTGATGGCCGCGACCGCCGTACTGATCGCGATCCCGTCCGCGGCCTTCTTCTACCTGGTGCAGCGCCACCTGGTCACCGGCCTGACCGCCGGCGCCTCCAAGTCCTGACCCGCCGCTGATTCGTACCACGGCCCCACGCCGCGTCGCGCCGCCGCAACGTCACGCGACCCAACGTCCCAGCGCCTTCCGCTCCTCTAGTCCCCAAGGGATACCGTCCATGACCCAGAACCTGGCCGACACCTCCCGGCCTGCCGCCGACACCGCTCACGAGGCGGCCGCCCTGGCTTCTGTGACTGGCAGCGCGTCCAGAGACTGGTGGCGGGACGCGGTCATCTACCAGGTGTACCCGCGCAGCTTCGCCGACTCCAACGGCGACGGCATGGGAGACCTGCCCGGCGTCCGCGGCCGCCTGCCCTACCTGCGCGACCTCGGCGTGGACGCGGTCTGGCTCTCGCCGTTCTACGCCTCGCCGCAGGCGGACGCCGGCTACGACGTCGCCGACTACCGGGCAGTGGACCCGATGTTCGGCACCCTGCTGGACGCCGACGCCCTCATCCGGGACGCCCACGACCTGGGCCTGCGGATCATCGTCGACCTCGTCCCCAACCACTCCTCGGACCAGCACGAGTGGTTCCAGCGCGCCCTGCGCGAGGGCCCCGGCTCCGCGCTGCGCGACCGCTACCACTTCCGCCCCGGCAAGGGCGAGCAGGGCGAACTGCCGCCCAACGACTGGGAGTCCATCTTCGGCGGCCCGGCCTGGACCCGCACCGAGAACCCGGACGGCACCCCCGGCGACTGGTACCTGCACCTGTTCGCCCCGGAGCAGCCCGACTTCGACTGGGAGAACCCGGCGGTCGCCGACGAGTTCCGCTCGATCCTGCGGTTCTGGCTCGACATGGGCGTGGACGGCTTCCGGATCGACGTCGCCCACGGCCTGGTCAAGGCCCCCGGCCTGCCCGACCTCGGCGGCGCCGACCAGCTCAAGCTGCTCGGCAACGACGTCATGCCGTTCTTCGACCAGGACGGCGTGCACGAGATCTACCGCAGCTGGCGGACGATCCTCGACGAGTACCCGGGGCAGCGGATCGGCGTCGCCGAGGCCTGGACCCCGACCGTCCAGCGCACCGCCAACTACGTCCGCCCCGACGAGCTGCACCAGGCCTTCAACTTCCAGTACCTGGGCACCGATTGGAACGCCGCCGCGCTGCGCGAGGTGATCGACCTCTCGCTCGACTCGATGCGCCCGGTCGACGCCCCCACCACCTGGGTGCTGTCCAACCACGACGTCACCCGGCACGCCACCCGGTTCGCCAACGAGCCCGGCCTCGGCACCCAGATCCGCACGCCCGGTGACCGCCCGCTGGGCCTGCGCAGGGCCCGCGCCGCCACCCTGCTCATGCTCGCGCTGCCCGGCTCGGCCTACGTCTACCAGGGCGAGGAGCTCGGCCTGCCGGACGTCACCGACCTGCCCGACGAGGTCCGCCAGGACCCGTCCTTCTTCCGGCAGGCCGGACAGGACGGCTACCGCGACGGCTGCCGCGTCCCGATCCCGTGGTCCGGCACCGAGGCCCCGTACGGCTTCGGACCGGTGGCCGGCGGGCCGTCCTGGCTGCCGCAGCCGGCCGAGTGGGCCGAACTGAGCGTCGAGGCGCAGACCGACGACCCGAACTCCACCCTGGAGCTCTACCGCAGCGCACTGGCCGTCCGCCGGGCGCAGCCCGATCTCGGCGCCGGCACCGAAGTCGAGTGGCTGGACAGTGCCGAGGGCACCCTGGTGTTCCGCCGCGGCTCCTTCGTGTGCACCGTGAACACCTCCGCGGAGCCGGTGCGGATCGCGGCCCCGGGCACGCTGCTGCTGGCCTCGACCGACCTCGTGGTGGACGGCGGCGAGACGGTGCTCGCTCCGGACAGCACCGGCTGGTGGGCGGTCTGACGTGGTTGGAATAGGCTCTGGGACCGTGACTACGGCGCGACTCTCAGACATCGCGGCACAGGCGGGGGTCAGCGAAGCCACCGTCTCCCGCGTACTCAACGGCAAGGCGAACGTTTCCGCCGCCACCCGGCAGACCGTGCTGGCGGCCCTCGACGTGCTCGGCTACGAGCGGCCGACCCGGCTGCGCCAGCGCAGCGCGGGGCTGATCGGCCTGATCACGCCGGAGCTGAGCAACCCGATCTTCCCCGCGCTGGCGCAGGTGATCGAACAGGTGCTCAGCCGACACGGCTACACCCCGGTGCTGTGCACCCAGACACCGGGCGGCTCCACCGAGGACGAACTGGTGGAGATGCTGGTGGACCGGGGCGTGGCGGGCATCGTCTTCGTCTCCGGGCTGCACGCGGACACCACCGCCGACCACGACCGCTACGCCCGGCTGGCCGGGCGCGGGGTACCGTTCGTGCTGATCAACGGCTACAGCGAGAAGATCGACGCGCCGTTCATCTCGCCGGACGACCGGGCCGCGATGTGGATGGCCGTCCAGCACCTGGCCGAACTCGGGCACGTGCGGATCGGGCTGGCCGTCGGCCAGCGCCGGTACGTGCCGGTGCTGCGCAAGATCGAGGGCTTCACGGCGGCGATGCGCGAGGTGCTCGGGCACGGCCGGGAGGACGCCGAGAACCTCGTCCACCACACGCTGTTCAGCGTGGAGGGCGGGCACGCGGCGGCCGGTGCGCTGCTCGACAAGGGCTGTACCGCGATCGTCTGCGGAAGCGACATGATGGCGCTCGGGGCGATCCGGGCGGTGCGGCAGCGCGGGCTGTCGGTGCCGCAGGACGTGTCGGTGGTCGGCTTCGACGACTCGCCGCTGATCGCCTTCACCGAGCCGCCGTTGACCACGATCCGGCAGCCGGTCGAGTCGATGGCCACGGCGGCGGTGGACGCGCTGCTGGAGGAGGTCGGCGGGAACGCCGCCCAGCGCAGTGAGTTCATGTTCCAGCCGGAGCTGGTGATGCGCGGGTCCACCGGGGCCTGCGCGCGCTGAGCGCCGGCCGTCGCGGCCGCCGCGTCGGACGGACGGGCCCCGGAGGGCGGTTGCTCTCCGGGGCCCGTCGGCGTGCCTGGGGCCGGCCGCCGTGGGCGGCGGGTCGCTCAGCCCTCCTGGGTGGTCGGACGGAACCGCCGGGTGGCTGGGCGCGGGGACGTGCAGGGGGAACGACGGAACCCCCGGGGAGAGCGACCAGACTCTCCCCGGGGGTGGCGGGTGGTCAGCGTTCGGGCGGTGGCTGACGGCTGACGGAGAACAGATGACAGGTGACAGATGTTGAAATCTGTTATCTGTTATCCGTCATCTGTTCCTCGTCGGCCGTCACCGCGCGCCCGTCGGCCGTTCGCCGTCCTCAGACCCGGCCGGCGAAGTGCGGGGCCCAGTTGGTGATGCTCTGCTCGCGGACGCCCGAGCTCGGGTTGGCGGCCTCGACGTACTTGCCGTTGCCGACGTAGATCGCGACGTGGTAGACGCCGGAGTCCTTGCCGTTGTTGGACCAGAACAGCAGGTCGCCCGGCTGGAGGCTGTCCAGCGAGACGTGGGTGCTGGCGGCGGCCTGGTCGGCGGCGACGCGCGGCACCGAGATTCCCGCGGCGCGCAGCGCGGCCTGGGTCAGGCCGGAGCAGTCCCAGCCGCCGTTGCCGGTGCCGCCGTACACGTACGCCTGACCGACCTTCGACTCGGCGAAGGCGACCGCGGCGGCCATGCTGCCGGTGGCGGCCGGAGCCTGGGTCTGGGGCTTGGCCTGGGGCTGCGCCGGTGCCGGAGACGGGGTCTGCGGGGCGGGCTTGGCGGCCGGCTTGGTGGCGGGGGCCTGGGGCCGCGCGGTCGGCTGGGCGTTCACGGCACCGCCGTTCGCGGGCTTTCCGTCGGTGGACAGGTGCTGGCCGGGGTAGATGGTGTCCGGGCCCTCGGTCAGGGTGCCGCGGTTGAGGTCGTACAGCCGCTGCCAGCCGCCCTGCACGTTGTGCTGGTCGGCGATCGAGGACAGCCAGTCGCCCTCGACCACGGTGTAGTCGCCGCCCTGGGCCTGCTGCTGACGCTTCTGGACCCAGTTGCTCGCGGCGGAGCCGGAGGCGGCCTGGGCGCCGTCCTGGGCGGGCGCGGCGGGCTTGGCGGCCGGTGCCGGGGTCTGCGGGGCGGGCTTGACGGCCGGAGCGGCGGGCTTCGCGCTCTGGGCGGGCTTGGTGGTGGCCGAACCGGCGGTCGAACCGGCGGTCGAGCCCGCCGAGGTGTCCACCGACGCGGCGGCGCCGCCCTTGGTCAGACCGGCCTTGACGGAGCAGACCGGCCAGGCGCCCGGGCCCTGCGAGGCGAGGACCTTCTCGGCGACGGCGATCTGCTGGCCCTTGGTGGCCAGGTCGGCGCGCGCGGCGTAGGCGGTGCCGCCGAAGGCGGACCAGGTGCTGGAGGTGAACTGGAGACCGCCGTAGAAACCGTTGCCGGTGTTGATGCTCCAGTTGCCGCCGCTCTCGCACTGGGCGACCTTGTCCCAGGTGGCGACGGTGGCCGCGGAGGCGGTGCCGGAGGTGAGGCACGGGACGGTGAGTCCGACGCCCGCGACGCCGAGGGCGGCGATCACGCGGCGGGCGCGACTGGACGGGCTGGTGCCGTTGGTGGGCAGCATGAAGACGCGGTCCTCTCCCACGCCTGCGAGGTGAGCTGTCGGATTCGGGCTGGAGTTGCCCGGCCGCGCGGTGAGCGCGGCTTCACCCCTAGCCCTGGACCGTTCCGGGGATCGGTCCGGGGCGACTTACCTGTGGGTCCCCCGCTCCTGCCGTGGTGCGTTCTGGCGCTGCCAGGACATCCGACGGCAGGACTCGGCGTCGCGGATGAACCGGGTTCGTGTGGTCACGAACGGAGAGCACGTTAATCAGACTCAAGTTCAAACTGCAAACCTTGTGATACGCGTCACGGTTTAGTGGAAACCGCCAAAAGCCTGCTCTTTCAAGATCGTAAATGATCGTTTTCCGGCAATCCCGTTGAGGAACTCGACAACTGGCTCTGCTTCAGCGGCAACGTGACGGGGCGTCGAGGCGGTCCGTGGGGCGCCGCGGAAGGAGTCGGGGCGATGGCGATCCGGGAGCCCGGGCGCATGCGGCCTATTTCCTTTCAAATAGCGCCAGAACGGACATTCCGCTTCGTTGCCGCCCGACTTCCGAGCCGCACGGAATGCCCGGAAATGGAAAGGCGATGAGGGGCGGAGAGAGGCCGCGAGCGGGACAGGACGAAGGGCCCGGAGCGCGAACCGCTCCAGGCCCTTCGGTGCGCGCGAACCGGCGCGCGGTGTCGACTTACTGCCCGGCGTACCCCTCGGCGGCCGCGTGGGCGCCGCGAGCGCCCTCCGTGACCCCCTCGGCCCCGGCGGCGGCCGCCGCCTCGGCCCGGGCGAGGTCCTCCGGGGACGGCGCGGGCAGTGCGGCCAGGTAGGTGGAGGCGATCAGCTGGCCGACCGACGGGTACGCGCCCAGCGGCGCGGCCGACGGGCAGCCGGTCTCCTCGGCGGCGGTGGCGAGCAGCTCGGAGTCCGCCTCCGGGCCGATCACCAGCGGGGCCAGCGCCGGGCGCTGCGAGCCGGTGTCCTTGAGGTGGTTGACGGCCGCGGCCACCGAGCCGGGCACGTCGAGTGCCGCGGCGACGACCGGCACGGCCAGTCGGGCGGCCAGCAGCACGCCGGTGATGCCGGCCGCGGCGGCCGCGTCCTCGCCGCCGACGGTGGTCAGCACCACGCCGTCCGCGGCGGTCGCGATGGCGAACAGCCGGGCGCGGTCGGCGCGGGCCAGTCCGGCCTCGGACAGTCGGACGTGCACGGCCTCGGCCAGCAGCGGGTGCGGGCCCAGCGGGTCGGTGACGGGCGCGCCGTACTCGGCGGCGAGCGCGTGAAGCTCGGTCAGGAAGGTGTGCGGGCCCGGCACCAGGGGCACCAGGATCGGCATCGGCATCCCGGTCTCGGCGGCCAGCGCCAGCAGCTCGGCCACCGTGCGCTCCTCGCTGTCGGCGGCCTCGGAGCCGTTGCCCGGGAGGTAGCCGACCGCGGTCCGGACGCCGTTCTGCTCGGTGCGGACGATCGAGAGCAGCTCCTCGACGACCGAACGGGACTCGGGCCCGGCGGTCGCGGGCACGGCGAGCACCAGGGCCGGGGCGCCGGCCGGGATCTCGGGGCGCTCAGGACGACGGTGGCGCCCCCGCGCACGGGAGCCTGGAGTACGGACGGGCAGTGGCGCGCCCGGGATGGCTGCGGTGCTCATGCCGGAGATCGTAGGACATCGCCCCGTCCGGCTTGCAGTCGGCTGCCGTACGGGTTTCGCGCGGTCGTGGTGCGGACTCGGTGCGTCTCCGCCACCGTTCAGGCGCTTTGCCTACAATCCGGACATTCCTCGTCCAACTCGGCGTGGACCGTCACGGTCCTGACGCCATCCGAGGCGGCGGGCGTTGCAGCCGTGGCGCGTGAGATGTCTCACAGCCGCGGCGGCGCTTGACGGAGGGTCACGGGGGTGCGACTCCCGGCGCTCGAAGATCAACATTCAGCGGGGAGGCGCTCACGGCCGGTTATCGCGAGCCCGACGATTCCATGGGCTATGTCCGTTTACGTACGGTCAGGGGAAGGGTCCGTGAAGAGTTCGAGGCCGCGAATGAAAGGCCTCGTGCACCTGCACTGTCCCGTGCTGATGCACGTGCACTGCGGCTATCATCACGTCAAGTGAGGCGTTGTGCCGGGCCGGTACGGGGCCGGTCCGTTCGTTCGGCGGTGCCGGGGGCGCCGCGCTGGACGACAACTCCGGAGCTCTTCGGGAGATTTCTATGCACGACTCGCAGGACACGCACGGCTCGTACGACACCTACAACGGGATGGCCGCCGCCGATCTCCGAGGGGTGGTCTGGCAGAAGAGCCTGCACAGCAACTCGCAGGGCAACTGCGTCGAGTTCGCGGCCCTGCCGGGCGGCGATGTGGCGATGCGCAACTCGCGGTTCCCGGACGGTCCGGCGCTCATCTACACCAGGGCCGAGATCGCCGCCCTGCTGCTGGGGGCGAAGGACGGGGAGTTCGACCACCTGGCGGTCTGACCGACCGCCGTGCTCCATCATCGGGGGGCCGTCGTGGGTGCCGACACCGCGACGGCCTTTGTCTTTTGCCCGTCGCCAGTTTTCTGTCCCTCGTCCGTCCGCTTCCGCCCGGCCGTTCCGGTGGACCGGACGGCCCGCGGGGCCGCGGCGTGGCAAGGGCTTCGGCGGGGCCTGGTGGAAGGGCCCGGGGTGTGGTCCTCCCGGGGCTTCCTCGACCTGCCGCGCGCCGTCCGCCACGGAGCCTGACCCGGACGCAGGGCCGCTCCTGGTCGCAGGTCCTGACCCGACCGTACGTCCCGCCCCGATCGCAGATGCCGACCCGGCCATGACACCTGTCCGGCCATGAGATCCGACCCGGGGGCGGGGCCCGGCTCGGGCGCCGTGTCGGTCCTAGGCCGAGCGCCGATGCCGTCCGCCGGCGTCGACCGGGCCGTCGAGAGGTGAGCGACCGCCGAGCTCCAGGTGACCGTCCAGCGGGGAGCCGCCGACCGTCTCCGCCTCGAACATCGCCCAGACCACCTTGCCGCTGCCCAGCGGGTGCCAGCCCCACGAGCGGCTGAACGACTCCACCAGGTGCAGTCCGCGGCCCGATTCGGCGACGAAGTCGGCCTCCCGGGCGATCGGCCCGAGGCTGCTCGGATCGCTCACCGCGCAGACCACCTGGGGCGCGCGGTGCACCAGGCTTATTCGGATCGGCAGCCGGCCCTCCGGGGTCGGCTGTATGGGAAAGTCGTACTCGCCCTGGGCGCCGCCCGACGGGTCGGGCCGTGCGCCGATCGCATGCCGGAGCGCGTTGGTCACGAGTTCCGAGGCCACCAGCGCGACGTCGTCGAACAGTTCCGTCAGGCCCCAGTGCTGGAGCGTGGTCCGAGCGAAGTCGCGCGCGGTTCTGACGGCTTCGAAGCGAGGAGCGAGCGTACAGGTGACCACATGGGGGTCAACCGCCAAAGCCGTACCGGTGCTCATGAAGAGCTCCTCCCATAAGGGGGCGGACACGGCTGGACCCGCCGGGGTCATGCCGGTCACCTCCGACTCGCTCGGCCGCTCGGCCGCCCCTCGACCAGGCGCGCGCGCACTCGAACGCCCGATGACGCGGGGACGTCGTCGGGTCGGTGCACGGAGTCGCGCGTGGGGTCGACGCGGAGCCCGCGGGATTGCCAGGGATGTGCAGGTGCACGTGCACCATGGTGGTGTGCGCTCACTGCAGATGCAAGAGTCGATTCACGTGCAGTCGCACTATTGGCATATGCAAGCGCCGGATGCACGTGCATCCTGGTGCATGGAGTGGAGAACTGATAGGAACATCCGTCAGTATCGGCACCGTGAGCGCTCAACTGATGGCAGACTGTGCGCTGTTTGCCCTAGGTGGAGGTTTCGACCGCATGACCACAGTTCAGCCGGGCGGCGGCTCGATGGTCCGCCGGATCCTCCTCGGCTCGCAGTTGCGGCGCCTACGTGAGGCGCGCGGCATCACCCGCGAGGACGCCGGGTACGCGATCCGGGCCTCCGAGTCCAAGATCAGCCGCATGGAGCTCGGCCGCGTCAGCTTCAAGGAGCGCGATGTCGCCGACCTGCTCAGCCTGTACGGCGTGGACGACGGCATGGAGCGGGAAGCCCTGCTCGGCCTGGTCCGCGAGGCCAACAAGTCCGGCTGGTGGCACAGCTTCAACGACGTGCTGCCGGGCTGGTTCCAGACCTACGTCGGCCTGGAGGAGGCCGCCCAGCTGATCCGCACCTACGAGGTGCAGTTCATCCCCGGACTGCTCCAGTCCGAGGAGTACGCACGGGCGGTTTTCGGCCAGAGTCGGCCGGTCGTCAGCGAGGACGAGGTGGAGCGCCGGGTCAGCCTCCGGCTGCGCCGCCAGAAGCTGCTCACCGAGGGCGCCAGCCCGCGTCTGTGGGCGGTCATCGACGAGGCCGCGCTGCGCCGGCCGGTCGGCGGGCCCAAGGTGATGCGCGGTCAGGTGCAGTACCTGATCGACGTCGCGGAGCAGGCCAACGTGGTGATCCAGGTCATGCCGTTCCGCTTCGGCGCGCACGCGGGCGAGTCCGGGGCGTTCACGATCCTGCGCTTCCCGGAGCAGGACCTCGCGGACGTGGTCTACCTGGAGCAGCTCACCAGCGCGCTCTACCTGGACAAGCGGGACGACGTGGACGCCTACATCCAGGTCATGGAGCGGCTCTGCGTGGACAGTCTCACGCCCGAGCGCACCATCGACCTGCTCGCCTCGATCCTGAAGGAACGCTGAGCCGCTGCCGTCGGGAGCCTGTGAGACCCCCTCCCTCGCGAGGCCCCTCGGCAGCCGGTCGCCAGGCCGCCCACCCGCCGTCAGCCGCGGGCCGGCGGCCTTTCGCGTTCCGGCGGGCCCGGCTGCGGCGGGAGGCCCAGCTCCCAGTCCAGGTCGTAGCGGCGGAAGAGGTCGGCCCGGATCGGCGCCAGCGGGATCTCGGCGCCCGGCAGCAGCACTCCGATGCAGCCCCCCATCAGCGCGCTGCGCAGCACCGCGTGCTCGGCGATCGGATCGGGTGCGCCCCAGTCGCGCAGCAGGCCCTGGAGGATGGCGCCGAGCTGCTGCTGCTCGGGGTCCTGGACGAAGGCGCCGGTGTCCGGGTCGAGGATCAGCGCCAGGTGCGAGCGCATCACCCGGGGGTGGTCCATCGCCAGTCCGAGGACGGTGTCGATCGCCCGGGCCAGCCGGGCTTCGGGGGAGGAGCCGGGCGCCAGTTCCGCCAGCGCGACGGACAGCGACTGGTGCATCATCCGGTGCGTCGCGGACTGCATCAGCAGCCGTTTTCCGTCGAAGTAGTACGAGAGCAGTCCGCGGGCGAGCCCGGCCCGCTCGGCGATGTCGGTCAGCGTGGTGCCCGCGTAGCCGTACCGGTCGACCAGCTCGACGGTGGCCCGCATGATGCGCCGGCGGGAGCGTTGCCGCATCTCCTCATTGACCGAATCCCCGCGAGGTGCCATCGTGTCTGCTCCGAACGTTCGTTGGCTCCAGGCCAATATACTTGCGGAGCCGACAGCCGCACCGGGGAACCGTGCCCCGACGGGCGCTGCCCGGGCGGCGGCCGCCACGAAGACGGCCGGCTCCACCAACACGGGGGTTTGGTGGAGCCGGCACCATGGCCCGGAGGCCCGGAGGCCGCACGTGGGCTGCGGGGGCCTTCGTCAGCGCTTGACCAGGACCTCGGCCCGGGCCGGGGCCGCGGTCGACTCGTCCGACGGGCCATCATGGTTCGTCACCCGCACGGGAGTTGCGTTCCGGCGCCGGTCCACCACGGCACCCGCCGCCGCGACCACCAGGCCGACCAAGGCGACCACCGTGACGAGCAGCAGGGCCGGACGGTAGCCGTCCAGCTGGGCCTGCGGGCTGTCGCCGCCCGCGCTGCCGGCCGTGATCATCGCGGTCGCCCCGGCCAGCACCACCGCGGTGCCGACCTGGATCGCGGTGTTCACCAGACCCGAGGCCAGGCCCTGCTCCTCGTCGGACACGCCGTCGGTGGCGGCGATGTTCACCGAGGGGAAGGCGAACGCGAAGCCCACGCCGAGCAGCAGCATCGAGGGCAGCACCAGGCCGAGGTACGAGCTGTGCTCGTCCAGCCGCAGGAACAGCGCGAACGCGGCGACCAGTGAGAGCAGACCGACCGGCAGCAGCCGCCCGGTGCCGAAGCGGTCCACGATCGGGCCCATGAAGGGTGCCGACAGCGCGATGAACGCCCCGGCCGGGAGCAGCCCGAGGGCCATCTCCAGCGCCGACCAGCCGAGCAGGTGCTGGAGGTAGAGGGTGACCACGAACTGGAACCCGCCGTACGCGCCGGTCATCGCGAAGGCGACCACGTTGGCCCGGGCGACCGAGCCGTTGCGGAAGATGCCGAGCCGGACCAACGGGTGTGCGGTGCGGCTCTCCACCAGCAGGAAGGCGGCGGCCAGCACGGCGACGACGAGCAGTGAGCCGAGGGTGCGCAGGCTCAGCCAGCCGGCGCCCTGGGCCTCGGTCACGGTGAAGACCAGCAGCAGCACGGTCGAGGTGCCGGTGATCGCGCCCAGGATGTCGTAGCCGCCCTTGGCGCGCTCCTCGACCGGGCGGGGGAGCAGTCGGACCGCGAAGAGCAGGGCGAGCAGGGCGACCGGGACGGGCATCAGGAAGGTCCAGCGCCAGCCGACCGAGGTGAGCAGTCCGCTGAGTACCAGGCCGAGGGAGAAGCCGCTGGCGCCGCAGGTGGTGTAGATCGACAGCGCGCGGTTGCGGGCCGGGCCCTCCGCGAAGGTCGTGGTGATGATCGACAGGCCGGCCGGAGCGGTGAAGGCGGCGCTGACGCCCTTGAGGAAGCGGGCCGCTATCAGCAGTCCGCCGTCGTCGACCAGGCCGCCGACCAGCGAGGCGGCGGCGAAGACGCCCAGGGCCACCAGGAACACCCGGCGGCGGCCGAGCAGGTCGGCGGCGCGCCCGCCGAGCAGCAGCAGTCCGCCGTAGCCGAGAACATAGCCGGAGACCACCCATTGCAGGGCCGAGGTGGACAGGTGCAGGTCGGAGCCGATGGAGGGGAGTGCGACGCCCACCATGGAGACGTCCAGGGCGTCCAGGAACATGGCGGCGCAGAGCACGATCAGGGTGCCCCAGAGGCGGGGAGTCCAGTGCGGCCCGGTGGTTGACGTGGCGTCATGGGGCGTGACGGTCGCGGTGGTCATGGGGAGCACAGTACATGCGTGTGCATTCAATGCAAGTGAATTAAATGTTAACGCAATAATTGCCGATGCATATGCTAGGGTGGCGGCGTGGCTGAACTCGACTCCCCGGCGGAAGCCGGTCTTGTTGCGCAGTGGCGCGAGCTGCTGGCTCGGCATGCCTCCGCCGCCTGCACGCTCGATCGCGAGCTGGGCGAGCGGTACGGGCTGGGCATGAGCGAGTTCGAGGTGCTGGAGCGTCTCGTCGAGGGGTGCAGGGGCGACGGGTACGCCGTGCGGGTCGCCGAGCTGGCCCCGACCGTCCATCTGAGCCAGAGCGCGCTCTCGCGGCTGATCGCCCGGCTGGAGAAGGCCGGACTGGTCGTCCGCGCGATGTGCGAGAACGACCGGCGGGGTGTCCAGCTCACCCTGACCGAGGCCGGCCGGGAGCGCTACGAGCAGGCCAGGCCGCTCCACCGTGAAGTGCTGGCGCTGACCCTCGGTGGCGGCCTCGGTGGCGGACTCGGTCGGGCCTGCGAGACCCCCTCGGGCTGACGGGACCCGGCCGATGACCCCCGGCCGGCGGACCTTGGTCGACGACCTGACTGATTGGTCGTCAAGTGTGCGGCGCTGGGCGCGGAATCGGACTCAGATCAGCGAGTGCAGGCCTGGAGCTGCTGCCAGCAGGACGACCACTGCGGGCGTGGCGAGTGCCGCGACGGTGAGCCGCAGCCGGTGCGGAACGGAGAGTCGCGGTCGGCCCGCGAGCAGCCGGTCGACCCGCTTCGGGGACTGTGCCAGGCCGGGCGGACAGGAGCCGAACACCCCCCGGTCCAGGTTGAGTTCGGCCAGTGCGAGGGCGGTGGTGTGCCGGCCGTGCCGGCGGGCGGCCCGGTCGTCGGCGGCCAGCTCGACCAGCTCCGCCACCTGGTTCCGGAAGGCGCTGAACACGCCGACCCCGGGGAAGCCGGAGGCGAGGGCCTGGGCGAACTGCTGGAGCCAGTGGTGGCGGGCCCGCACGTGGCCGCGTTCGTGGCTCAGCACGGCCGCCAGTTCCCGGTCGGTCAACTGCTGGAGGGCGCCGGTGGTGACCACCAGCCGGGAGTCCGGTCCGGGCAGCGACCATGCTTCCGGGCGGACGTTCTCCAGCACCACCAGCCGTTCCCGGCGGCTGCGGGCGGTCTCGATGCTTCCGGGCAACTCCGGTGCCCGGGTCGCCAGTTGGGCGTGCCGCCGATGGCGCAGGGCCTTGGCCGTCCGGACCTCCCGGGTGAGCGCCAGCACCGTCTGCAGCCCGCCGGCCGCGAGCACCGCGGCGCACAGCCGACCCCAGCCCTCGGCGTCCTGGAGGCCGTACGCCGCCTCGACGCCGTGCGGCGCGCCCGCGAACACCAGCGCGCGCAGCTCCGGCAGGGCGGCGGAAGCGGCCAGCAGCAGGGCAAGTGCGCAGCAGAGCAGCACCGCCACCACCAGGCACTGCCACACCAGCAGGGCCAGCACCGGTTCGCGCTCCGCCCAGCGGGCCCGGGTCAGCAGCCTGGGCGAGACGGTCGAGAGCAGCAGTCCGAGCAGCAGCAGGCCGAGCAGGGCGGGCATCGATGGGCTCCCCGAGTACGCACGGAGCGCGACAGCGCGCTCCCGGCCAACCTACGTGCTGGCGAGGTCCGGTGGAACGGCTTTCGACGGGCCAGTGACCAACGCCACGCCCGGGTGGGGGTCTTGGGGTGCCGGCCGGGCGTGGCGGGTGGTCGTCACATGGTCAGGAGCATGGCGAACATGCCGATGCCCATGGCGAGCCGGCAGGCCTGCGGCAGGCCGGCGGTGCCCAGCGCGAGGGCGCCCGTCGGGGTGCGCAGCAGTCGGCTGCCGGTCCACAGGGCGTACCCGCCGAAGTAGACGAGGAGGGTACCGGTCAGCACCGGCAGGCCCAGGGAGGCGGCGTGGTGGTGGTCACCGCCGGAGGCGGCTGCCATCGCGATGGCCATGTACGTCATGGCGAGTGCACCGACCGCGTGGTGCAGTCGGTGCACCCGGCCGGCCGGGGCGTGGGCGGCGGCGAACAGGAAGGCGGTCGCGGGAAGGGCGAAGAGTCCGGCCCAGACGGTGGCCGGAACGGTGGCGCCGGTGACGGCCATCGCGGCCATCCCGAGGCCCATCAGGGCCTCGGCGGCGTCGGACTCGCGGGCGAGCGCAGGGTGCGCGCCGCCCGGGGTGCAGGGGGAGTGGCGCAGCCGGATCAGGCAGGAGGCTCCGGCGCCGGTGGTGAGGAGGGCGAGGAGCCAGTTGACCAGGGCGGGTCCGTGCAACGGCGGCCTCCCGGGGCGGTGGGCGCGGAGGGCGGCGAACGGCGAACAGGTGTCAGTGAACAGCGAACAGATGATGAAATCTGTCATCTGTCATCTGTCATCTGTTCGCTGTCGGCTGTCCGCCGCCCTCTCGTACGCGGCGACGGACGTCCGGTCCCACGATCACCGCACCCGGCCGGATGCGGCCAGGGCGCGTACAGGGGCGCACGGTGGTGCCCGTCGTTGTGAAATCCTCGGCCGCACACCGGGTCGCACGCCCCTGTAGCCCCGTCGCCCCGCCCACCCCGGCCGGCGGCCCGACCGGTCGAAGGCTCAGCCCTGGAGCCGACCCGAGGCGACCACCCGGCCGAGGAACTGCCGGGTCCGTTCCTCCTGCGGGTCGCCGAACACCTGCTCAGGCGGCCCCTGTTCGAGCACCACCCCACCGTCCAGGAAACAGACCCGGTCGGCGACCTCGCGGGCGAAGCCCATCTCATGGGTGGAGATGACCATCGTCATCCCCTGCTCCTTGAGGTCCCGCACCACCGACAGCACCTCACCGACCAGCACCGGGTCGAGCGCCGCGGTGATCTCGTCCAGGAGCAGCAGCCGGGGCCCGGTGGCCAGCGCGCGCACGATGGCGACCCGCTGCTGCTGTCCGCCGGAGAGGCGGTCCGGGTACTCCTTCGCCTTGGCCGCCAGCCCGAGCCGGTCCAGCAGCTCCAGTGCCCGCGCCTCCGCCTCGGCCCGGGCGACCCGGTGCACCCGGCGCGGGGCGAGCGTGATGTTCTCCAGCACCGTCAGGTGCGGGAACAGGTTGTACGACTGGAACACCACACCGATCCGGCGCCGCACGGCGTCCTCGTCCGCGCGCGGATCGGTGATCTCCTCGCCGTCCAGGAAGATCGCTCCGTCGTCGATCCCCTCCAGCAGGTTGACGCACCGCATCAGCGTGGACTTGCCCGAGCCGGACGCCCCGATCAGCGCCGTCACCGAGTGCTCGGCCACACCGAGGTCCACGTCGCGCAGCACCAGCTGGCTGCCGAAGGTCTTGCGCACCGACTCCAGCCGGAGCACCTCGTTCGACGTCACACCGCACCTCCCTGGAGCTGGCGGCGGTTCATCCGGCCGGTCAGCCAGTCGGCGAACCGGGTCAGCGGAATGGTCAGCACGATGAACACCAGCCCGGCCACCAGGTACGGGGTGAAGTTGAAGGACCGGGACGCGATGATCTTCGCCGCGTACACCGCGTCGATCGCGCCGCCGATCGAGACCAGGCCGGTGTCCTTCTGGAGGCTCACCAGGTTGTTGAGCAGCGGCGGCACCACCCGCCGGACGGCCTGCGGCAGCACCACGTACCGCATCGCCTGCGCGTTGGTGAGCCCCAGCGATCGCGCCGCGGCCCGCTGGCTCGGGTGCACCGACTCGATGCCGGAGCGGAACACCTCCGACACGTACGCCGAGTACGTGAGCACCAGCGCGGCGCCGCCCAGCAGCAGCGGATCAGTGGTCACCCCGGTCAGCCGGAGCGCGGGGACCCCGGTGATCATCACCAGCAGGCAGATGATCATCGGCAGCCCGAGGAAGAAGTCCACGTACGCGGTGGCCAGCAGCCGCACCGGCAGGAAGACCGGCCCACACAGGGTCCGCAGCACCGCCAGCAGCAGCCCGAACAGCAGGATCAGCACCCCGCAGCCGAGCATCAGCTCCAGGTTGAGCCGCAGCCCCTTCAGCACCTCGGGCAGCGCCTGGCGGGCGTAGTCGAGGTTGAAGAAGGTCCGTCGAGTCACCTCCCAGCCAGGGGAGTTGACGACCAGGAGATAGAGGACGGTCGCCGTCGCCAGGGTCGACGCGGCGGCGATCAGCGCCGAGCGGCGGGCCCGGTCCCGCCGGTACGCCTCGTGCGCCAGCCGCCGCTCGGACGGGTGGTAGTCGTCCTGGGCCACCGGCGCGAGCGACTTGGCCGGCCCCACCGCCGCGGGACCCGGTCCGTCCCCGCCCGCCGCGGCGCCCGTCGCACGGCCCGGGACGTCCCCGCCCGTCTCGGGACTCAGCTCTGTGCTCACTTCAGCACCGGTGCCGAGACGGCGTCGGACAGCCACTGCTTCTCCAGCTTCGCCAGCGTGCCGTCGGCGCGCAGCGCGTCCACCGCCTGCGAGACGCAGCCCGTCAGCTTGGAGCCCTTGTCCAGCACCAGGCCGAACTGCTCGGCCTTGGCCGTCGTCTCGAACTGACCGACCACCTGGGCCTCCGGCACCTCGGCGCCGGTGATGTAGAAGGCGGTCGGCAGGTCCACCACCAGGGCCTCGACCTGGCCGTTCTTCAGCGCGGCCTTGGCCAGGTCGTTGGAGTCGAAGACGGCCGGCCGGGTGCTCGGCTTGATGGTGTCGGTGATGGTGTCCAGGCTCGTGGTGCCGACCTGGGCGCCGAGCTTGGCGTCCTTGAGGTCGGCGATGCTCTTGGCGTTCGCCGCCTTGGAGTTCTTCAGCGCGATGACGGCCTGGCGCACGTCGTAGTAGCCGGAGGAGAAGTCCACCGCCTGCTTGCGCTCGTCGCTGATGGACACCTGGTTGAGGTCGAAGTCGAAGTCCTTGGCGCCCGGGGCGGTCGCCTTGTTGAACGGCGCGACCACCCAGCTGACCTTCTCCTTCGGGTAGCCCAGCTTCTCCGCCACCGCGTAGGCCACGGCGGATTCGAAGCCCTTGCCGTTCTCCGGCTTGTCGTCGGAGAACCACGGGTCGTAGGCGGGCTTGTCGGTACCGACGGTGAGCGTCCCGGCGGTGCGCGTCGCCAGCGCCCCGGGCGCGCAGCTCGTCGCCGACCCGGCTGCGCCCGGAGCGCCGGAAGCGGCGTCGGACTTCGAGTCCTGCGGCGCGCAGGCGGTCAGCGCGGCCGCGGCGGCGACCAGCGCGGCGAGGGGCAGTACGACGGACGGCTTGCGGATGGTCATGGCGGGGCTCCAGGGAAGGACCGGCGGGACGGGAACAGAGGGGAGGGCGCGGGAGGGCCGTGGTCGGCGGCCCGCAGCCCGGCGGGTCACTTCCCCCCGGTGGCGGTGCCGGAACACACGCGGCATGGTCGGCGTACGGGCCCGCGTCCGCGGCGCCCCCCGAGCCGGATCGGCAGCGGCCGAAGCGGCGGCCGGTCAACAGCAGCGGCGACAGCGGCAGCGGAGGCCGCGCGCGCGACAGCGACGGCCGACCTGCCGACGGGAGGGCACCCGGAAGGGGTTGTCGTGGCATTCGGCCACCGTGATCACCGCCGGGAGCATGCCGGGAGGTTCGCATCAGAACGGCACATCTGTCCAGAACCTCCAGATCACTGTCCACATGCCGGACAACCCCCTTCCCGCCGAAGGATTCGGCGCCGAAGCGGCGGCGCGCCGGAACTTTGTCGGCCATGCCCCCCTTGAACGGGAGAACCTTTCGTACTTATGGTGTTCCCGTTGAAATAACTCCTGTCGAAGTGAGTCCACGATGCAGAATCTTTCGCCAAGGCTCGCTGTGGCGGCCGACGCCCCGGTCCCGACCCTCGCCGGCCACCCGGCCTGGCTGCGCCTGAAGGAGGCCGTCGAGACGCTGCGCCCGCTCCAGTCCAAGGACGGCTCGATCGACCTGTCCGCTGTCCAGCGGCACACCGTCGACCCGCTGGTCGCCACCGTCCGCGCCGCCATCGAGGAGCTCGCTCCGAACTTCCCGCACGACGCCGCCTACCTGGCCGCCGTCGACGCGGACCTCGCCAAGTGGGCCGACACCGGCTACCGCGAGCCCGACTTCCTGGACTCGCTGCTCGCCTTCCACCCCGCCGACCAGCGCGAGGACGGGCTGGAGCACCTGGTCGTGTTCCCGATGTACACCCAGAACGGCAACCCGGACCGCAACCTGGAAGCCGTCCTGCTGACCGTCGTGTGGCCCGACTGGCTGGCCGAGCTCGAGCGCACTCGCTTCGACAACCCGATGTTCGTGCCGATCACCTTCACGGACTTCACCGCCGGCTACGACACCAACTCCGCCGTGCTCTTCCCCGAGACGGTCGCCGTGCGCAAGGCGCCGGAACGTTTCACCTGGGGCGGCATCTTCTGCGACCGCGAGGCCGCCCGCTTCCGCGCCGTCTCCACCAGCGCCGTCCAGCAGCTCGGCCTGGAGATCCCGGCCGACGCCGAGGGCCTGCTCCAGGACCAGCAGCGCGCGCAGGAGACCTTCGTCCTGTGGGACCTGATCCACGACCGCACCCACAGCCACGGCGACCTGCCGTTCGACCCCTTCATGATCAAGCAGCGCAGCCCGTTCTGGATGTACGGCCTGGAGGAGCTCCGCTGCGACCTCACCACCTTCAAGGAGGCGGTGCAGCTGGAGGCCGAGGGCAACCCGCACGCCCGCGACGTCCAGTACGCGGTCCTCTTCGACCGCCTGTTCCGCTTCCCGGTCTCCGGCGACCGGGTGCGCAACTACGACGGCATGGGCGGCCAGCTGCTCTTCGCCTACCTGCACAAGCACGACGCGCTGCGCTGGCGCGACAACCGCCTCAGCATCGACTGGGAGCGTGCCCCGAAGGTCACCAACGCGCTCTGCGCCGAGATCGAGACCCTGTACCGCGACGGCATCGACCGGCCGAAGTCGGCCCACTGGATCGCCGCCTACGAGCTGGTCTCCCGCTACCTCACCCCGCACCCGGCCTCCACCTGGGCGAAGGGCCCCGAGGCCCTGCCGCTGGACATCACCGACGGCAAGGCCCTCAACAAGGCCCTGTGCGACGCCGTGGTCCCGGACGAGTTCCCGCTGAGCATGTTCTACGAGGCCCTCAACAAGAAGCTGAGCGGCGTCATCGCCGCCACCGCCGGCATCACCGGCGCCGGGACCCAGGGAGTCGCCGCGTGACCACCTCCACCAACGCCCCGCTCGCCGGCAAGGTCATCGCCGTCGCCGGAGCCAGCGGCCCGGCCGGCCGCGCCGTGCTGCGCCGCCTCACCGCCGACGGCGCCACCGTGATCGGCGCCGACATCGACGCCCAGCGCCTGGAGTCCGCGCTGGACGCCACCCGGGTGGCCGTCCGCGGAGCGAAGGTCAGCGGCCAGGTGATCGACCTGCTCGACCCGCAGGAGGTCCACGACTGGGCCGACCACCTGGAGTCCGAGCACGGCCACGTCGACGGCCTGTTCCACCTGGTCGGCGGCTGGCGCGGCGGCAAGACCTTCTTCGACACCCGGCTGGACGACTGGGACTTCCTGCACGACACCGTCGTGCGCACCCTCCAGCACACCTCGCTCGCCTTCCAGCCCGCGCTGGTCCGCAGCTCCGCCGGCCGCTACGCGATGATCTCCGCCGCGGCCGCGCACAAGCCCACCGCCGGCGGCGCCGCCTACGCCGCCGCCAAGGCCGCCACCGAGGCGTGGACCCTCGCCATGGCCGACTCCTTCAAGAAGGAGACCACCGCCCCCGACGGCGAGCCCACCGCCGCGGCTGCGATCCTGGTCATCAAGGCGCTGGTCAGCCCGGAGATGCGGGCGGAGAAGCCGGAGGCGAAGTTCGCCGGTTTCACCGACACGGCCGACCTCGCCGGACACCTGGCGGGCCTCTGGGACCGCCCCGCAGCAGAACTGAACGGACAGCACCTGTGGCTGACAGCTCGATGACCGACCTCACCCGTACGGACGCGGTACGGCGGCACGACCCCGCCGTCCGCGGCTTCGCCAGCGACAACTACGCGGGCGTGCACCCCGAGGTCCTCGCCGCGATCGCCCTCGCCAACGGTGGCCACCAGGTCGCCTACGGCGAGGACGACTACACGGCACACCTGCAGGACGTTTTCCGCCGCCACTTCGGCGAGAAGGCGGAGGCCTACCCGGTCTTCAACGGCACCGGCGCCAACGTGGTGGCCCTCCAATCGCTGCTCCCGCGCTGGGGCGCGGTGGTCTGCGCCCAGACGGCCCACATCCACGTGGACGAGGGCGGCGCCCCGGAGAAGATGGGCGGCATCAAGCTGCTCACCGTCCCCACTCCGGACGGCAAGCTCACCCCCGAACTCCTCGACCAGGAGGCCTTTGGCTTCGGTGACGAGCACCGCGCGCAGCCGCTCGCGGTCTCCATCACCCAGAGCACCGAGCTCGGCACCCTCTACACCGTCGACGAGATCCGCGCGATCACCGAGCACGCCCACCAGCTGGGCATGCTCGTCCACGTGGACGGCTCCCGGCTCGCCAACGCCGCCGCCTCGCTCGGCCAGCCGCTGCGCGCCTTCACCACCGATGTCGGCGTCGACGTGCTGTCCTTCGGCGGGACGAAGAACGGCCTGCTGTTCGGCGAGGTCGTGGTGGTGCTCAACCCCGAGCGGGTGCGCAACATCAAGTACCTGCGCAAGACCTCGATGCAGCTCGCCTCGAAGATGCGCTTCGCCTCGGTCCAGTTCGAGGCGTTGCTCTCCGACGACCTGTACCTGCGCAACGCCGGCCACGCCAACGCGATGGCCCGCCGCCTGGAGGCCGCGGTCCGCGAGATCGACGGCATCGAGCTGGTCCGCCCGGTCCAGGCGAACGCGGTGTTCGCGATCCTTCCGCGCGAGGTGAGCGAGCGGCTCCAGAAGCGCTACCGCTTCTACTTCTGGAACGAGCACACCGGAGAGGTGCGCTGGATGTGCTCCTTCGACACCACGGAGGCCGACATCGACGCCTTCGTGGAGGCCATCGTCGAAGAGATGGGCCGTGCCTGACGGTGCCGGAACAAGATCGTCCCGTCCTGCGAGAGCAGGGCGGGACGATTTGCATGTGGCGGGCCGGTGCCCGTACAGTTCCGGAGTCGCCGCGGGAGACCGGGGCGGACAAAGCGGAAAGCAAATCCGATGAATGAAACTCCGGAAAACGGAGCGGAAAGCGTCTGGTAAGCTGGAAACACGAAAGAACGAAGCCCGGAGGGCCTGCTGGAAGGCAGTCCGAAGGAAGCGTCCGTTCCT
>NZ_JBHTWX010000061.1:0-52357 GCF_042792155.1 Kitasatospora sp. NPDC056651
CCCCCTCCGTCGTCGTTCCGGCCGGCTCGGCACTCCTGGCTCGGTGCTGCCGGCTCAGTGCTTCCGGCTCAGTGCTTCCGGAAGACCCACAGCTTGAGCAGCACGAACCGGGCCACCGTGGCGAGGCCGTTGGCCGCCACCAGCCCGGTCACCTCGACGACCCGGGAGGCGTGCGGCACCGCCGCGTCCAGCAGCGCCAGGGCGCCGCTGCTCAGGCCCAGCCCGATCAGGAACGCGACCGCGCCCTGGAGCTGGTGGCGCACCGCGCCGTCGGAGCCGGTGATGCCGAAGGTGAAGCGGCGGTTGGCCGCGGTGTTGGCCACCGCACTGACCGCCAGGGCCACCAGGTTGGCCGCCTGCGGCGGGGTGGCCAGCCGCATCAGGACGAACAGCGCCAGGTAGAAGAGGGTGCTCAGCACCCCGATGACCAGGAAGGACGGCAGCTGCCGGCGGACCGGTCGGGGTGCCCCGGCCGACTCGTCGCGCTCGTCCCGGTCCGCGGAGAGGGTCTCGTTCACGCGCCCGTACCGTACCGGTCCGGCTCCTCGGCCGAGTCGTAGCCGACGAAGTACGCGGGCCGGGCCTGGACGGCCGAGTAGATCCGGCCGACGTACTCGCCGAGCAGGCCGACGCAGACCAGCTGCACGGCGCCGATGAAGAGCATCCCTATGAACAGCGAGGACCAGCCGGGCACGGTGGAACCGAGCGCGTAGGCGATCGTGGTGTAGAGCGCCAGCACGATGCAGGTCAGGAAGCTGAACAGGCCGAGCCAGGTGGCCAGCCGCAGCGGGGCGGCGGAGAAGTTGGTCACGCTGTCCAGCGCGAGCCGGACCATCTTGGACAGCGGGTAGTGGGTGCTGCCCGCGACCCGCTCCTCGCGCACGTAGACCACCTCGCCGCTGGGGAAGCCCAGCCACGGCACCAGCAGCCGGTAGACCGGCTGGTGCTCGGGCATCGCCTTGAGCGCGTCCACCGCGGCCCGGCTGAGCAGCCGGAAGTCGCCGGCCTGGTTGGGCATCCGCTTGCCGACCAGCTTGCGCATCAGCCAGTAGTACGCGCCGGCGGTGTGCCGCTTGAAGAAGGTGTCGGTGCCGCGGTCGCCGCGCACCCCGTAGACGATGTCCAGGCCCTCCTCCCGGGCGAGCGCCAGCATCTCGGGGATCTTCTCCGGCGGGTCCTGGAGGTCGGCGTCGATGGAGACGACGTAGTCGCCGTGGGCGCGGTGGATGCCGGCGGTCAGGGCGGCCTGGTGCCCGGAGTTGCGGGCGAAGCGGACGATGCGGAACTCCGGCCAGTCCTGGCGGATCTTGCGCATCAGCACCGGGGTCACGTCGGTGCTGCCGTCGTCGACGCCGACCACCTCGTAGGGCACGTCGAGGCCGTCGAGGATCGGCCGCAGCCGCTCGACGGTCAGCGGGAGCGCCTCCTGCTCGTTGTAGATCGGCATCACGACCGACAACAGCGGTGCCGTTGACATGCGTTGGTCCCACTTTCCGCGACGGCGGGGCTGGCTGGTCGCCCGACCATAACAGTCGGCCATGAGTGGCCGGTGAAAGGAGCCGGACTCCGGTGAACACCCCGTGAGACGCCGAAGGGCCCCGTGCACCGTGCGGTGCGCGGGGCCCTTCGGACTCAGCCTGTACGAGGCAGGCAGGTCAGATCGTCAATTACTTGATGATCTTGGTGACCTGGCCGGCGCCGACGGTGCGGCCACCCTCACGGATGGCGAACTTCAGGCCCTCCTCCATGGCGATCGGCTGGATCAGCGCGACGGTCATGGCGGTGTTGTCGCCCGGCATGACCATCTCGGTGCCCTCGGGGAGGGTCACGACGCCGGTCACGTCCGTGGTACGGAAGTAGAACTGCGGGCGGTAGTTGTTGAAGAACGGGGTGTGACGGCCACCCTCGTCCTTCGACAGGATGTAGGACTGGGCCTCGAAGTCGGTGTGCGGGGTAACCGAACCCGGCTTGATGATGACCTGGCCGCGCTCGACGTCCTCGCGCTTGATGCCACGGAGCAGCAGACCGACGTTCTCACCGGCCTGGCCCTCGTCGAGCAGCTTGCGGAACATCTCGATGCCGGTGACCGTGGTGGTGGTCTTCTCGTTCTTGATGCCGATGATGTCAACGGTCTCGTTGACCTTCAGGATGCCGCGCTCGATGCGACCGGTGACGACGGTGCCACGACCGGTGATCGTGAAGACGTCCTCGATCGGCATCAGGAACGGCTGGTCCACGGCGCGAGCCGGGGTGGGGATGTTCTCGTCGACGGCCTTCATCAGGCCGAGGAGCTTCTGGCCCCACTCGGCGTCGCCCTCGAGGGCCTTCAGCGCGGAGACGCGGACGACCGGCAGGTCGTCGCCCGGGAACTCGTACTCGGAGAGCAGCTCACGGACCTCGAGCTCGACGAGCTCCAGGATCTCCTCGTCGTCCACCATGTCGGCCTTGTTCAGGGCGACGACGATGTACGGAACGCCGACCTGGCGGGCCAGGAGGACGTGCTCCTTGGTCTGCGGCATCGGGCCGTCGGTGGCGGCGACCACCAGGATGGCGCCGTCCATCTGGGCGGCACCGGTGATCATGTTCTTGATGTAGTCAGCGTGACCCGGGCAGTCGACGTGCGCGTAGTGCCGGCCCTCGGTCTGGTACTCGACGTGCGCGATCGAGATGGTGATACCGCGCTGACGCTCCTCCGGGGCCTTGTCGATCTGGTCGAACGGCGTGAAGGGGTTCAGGTCCGGGTACGCGTCGTGCAGCACCTTGGTGATGGCCGCGGTCAGCGTGGTCTTGCCGTGGTCGATGTGACCGATGGTGCCGATGTTGACGTGGGGCTTCGTCCGCTCGAACTTCGCCTTCGCCACTGAGTCCTCCTGAGGACAGATCCTGTACGCCGTGCTGACGTCAGTTGGTCTTGATCGGGCTGGGTCCGTGGTGCCTGGAGCACCTCGGACCGTCCCGCGGGGTAGGGGGCCGGAGGCCCCGGGAGAATCCGTCCGGATTCTCCCGGGTCGCCTCCTAATAGCCTAAGGGGTCGCAATCATCCCGAATATCGGGACGTCACTCGCCCTTGGACTTGGCGATGATCTCCTCAGCCACGGCCTTGGGGACCTCGGCGTACGAGTCGAACTGCATCGAGTAGCTGGCGCGACCAGAGGTCTTGCTGCGCAGGTCACCGACGTAGCCGAACATCTCGGAGAGGGGCACCAGCGCCGTGACGACGCGGGCACCGTGACGCTCGTCCATGGACCGGATCTGGCCACGGCGAGAGTTGATGTCACCGATCACGTCGCCCATGTAGTCCTCGGGCGTGGTGACCTCGACGGCCATCATCGGCTCGAGGAGGACCGGCTTGGCCTTCCTCGCGCCTTCCTTGAAGGCCATCGAACCGGCGATCTTGAACGCGAGCTCGGAGGAGTCGACGTCGTGCGACTGGCCGTCCAGCAGGCTCACGCGGACACCCTGGAGCGGGTAGCCGGCGAGAACACCGAACTCCATGGCCTCCTGGCAACCGGCGTCGACCGACGGGATGTACTCACGCGGGACGCGGCCACCGGTGACCTTGTTGACGAACTCGTAGCCCTCGGCCTGCTCGAGCGGCTCGATCGCGATCTGCACCTTGGCGAACTGACCGGAACCACCGGTCTGCTTCTTGTGGGTGTAGTCGATGCGCTCGACGGCCTGACGGATCGTCTCGCGGTACGCGACCTGCGGCTTGCCGACGTTGGCCTCGACCTTGAACTCACGGCGCATACGGTCGACCAGCACCTCGAGGTGCAGCTCGCCCATACCCGCGATGATGGTCTGGCCGGTCTCCTCGTCCGTGTTGACCTGGAAGGACGGGTCCTCCTCGGCGAGACGCTGGATGGCGACACCCAGCTTCTCCTGGTCACCCTTGGACTTGGGCTCGATGGCGACGCGGATGACCGGGGCCGGGAAGTCCATGGACTCCAGGATGACCGGGTTCTTCTCGTCGGCCAGCGTCTCACCGGTGGTGGTCTGCTTCAGGCCCATGACGGCGACGATGTCGCCGGCGCCCACCGACTCGATCTCCTCACGCTTGTTCGCGTGCATGCGGTAGATCTTGCCGATGCGCTCCTTCTTGCCCTTCACGGCGTTCAGCACCGAGGTGCCGGACTCCAGGCGACCGGAGTAGATCCGGACGAAGGTGAGCTTGCCCAGGTGCGGGTCGGACATGATCTTGAACGCGAGGGCGGCGAGGGGCTCCTCGTCCGAGGCCTTGCGGGAGATCTTGGTGTCCGGGTCGTTGGGCTTGGTGCCCTCGATGGACTCGATGTCCAGCGGCGACGGCAGGTACTTGACGACCGCGTCGAGCAGGGGCTGAACGCCCTTGTTCTTGAAGGCGGTGCCACAGAAGATCGGCGTGAAGGCCGACTCCAGGGTGCCCTTGCGGATCGCGGCCTGCAGCAGCTCGACCGGGATGTCCTCGCCCTCGAGGGCGAGCTCCATGATCTCGTCGCTGACGTTGGACACGGTGTCCAGCAGCGCCTCGCGGTACTCGTTCGCCTGGTCCACCAGGTCGGCCGGGATGTCGACGACGTCGTACATCTCGCCCTTGGCGGCCTCGGCGGACCAGACCAGAGCCTTCATGCGGACCAGGTCGACAACGCCCTGGAAGTCCGCCTCGGCACCGATCGGCAGCTGCATCACCAGCGGGGTGGCGCCGAGGCGATCCACGATGGTGTCGACGCAGAAGAAGAAGTTCGCGCCCGTGCGGTCCAGCTTGTTGATGAAGCAGATGCGCGGGACGCCGTAGCGGTCAGCCTGCCGCCACACGGTCTCGGACTGGGGCTCGACACCGGCGACACCGTCGAACACCGTCACGGCACCGTCGAGGACGCGCAGCGAACGCTCCACCTCGACGGTGAAGTCGACGTGACCCGGGGTGTCGATGATGTTGATGGTGTTGTCGACGCCGTCGACCGTCCAGTGACAGGTCGTCGCGGCCGACGTGATCGTGATGCCGCGCTCCTGCTCCTGCTCCATCCAGTCCATGGTGGCAGCGCCATCGTGGACCTCACCGATCTTGTACGAGACACCGGTGTAGAACAGGATCCGCTCGGTGGTGGTGGTCTTGCCCGCGTCGATGTGCGCCATGATCCCGATGTTGCGGACCCTGGCGAGGTCAAGGGAGGTTGCAGCCATGGTGGCTCGTTCTCTCTCTGTCTAGTGACGGGGTACGGACTACCAGCGGTAGTGCGCGAAGGCCTTGTTGGACTCGGCCATCTTGTGGGTGTCCTCGCGACGCTTCACGGAAGCGCCCAGGCCGTTGCTGGCGTCGAGGATCTCGTTCATCAGGCGCTCGGTCATGGTCTTCTCGCGACGGGCGCGGGAGTAACCGACCATCCAGCGCAGCGCCAGGGTGCTGGCGCGGCCCGGACGGACCTCGACCGGAACCTGGTAGGTCGCGCCACCGACACGGCGGGACTTGACCTCGAGGGCCGGCTTGACGTTCTCCAGCGCGCGCTTCAGCGTCACGACCGGGTCCGAGCCGGTCTTCTCACGGACGCCCTCGAGGGCGCCGTAGACGATCCGCTCGGCGGTGGAGCGCTTGCCGTGCAGCAGGATCTTGTTGACCAGCTGGGTGACGACCGGGGAGCCGTAAACCGGGTCGATGATGACCGGGCGCTTCGGGGCGGGGCCCTTACGAGGCATTCTTACTTCTCCTTCTTGGCGCCGTAGCGGCTGCGAGCCTGCTTGCGGTTCTTGACACCCTGGGTGTCAAGCGAGCCGCGGATGATCTTGTAGCGGACACCAGGAAGGTCCTTCACACGACCACCGCGCACCAGCACGATGGAGTGCTCCTGCAGGTTGTGGCCCTCGCCCGGGATGTAAGCGGTGACCTCGATCCCGCTGGTGAGGCGCACACGGGCGACCTTGCGGAGAGCCGAGTTCGGCTTCTTCGGGGTGGTCGTGTACACACGCGTGCAGACCCCACGGCGCTGCGGGGAACCCTTCAGCGCGGGAGTCTTGTTCTTCTCGACCTTGTCCTGCCGGCCCTTTCGGACCAGCTGCTGGATCGTAGGCACCGTTTCTCCGTTTTCTGTGTGCCAAGGCTTGGTGGAACTAACCTGCGGTGTCTCCCTCGCACACGGCCCCGTGGTCGACCCACGCGGTCGGGTGTGTTGGGCTTTTTCCGACACGGAATCCCATGGCTGATGTACAGCGACGGCGCTCTACGCGCGGCGCGCTGGGAGGCGCTCCGGCTCGGCGCGGCGACCGGTGTGCATGCACGCACAAGGACCCGGGGACACCCCAGGCACAAGGTCAGAGCGTACCTAGCGCATGGGGCTCGGTCAAAACAAATGCAACGCCGCAGGTCGCGGGGCCGGCACCGGAAGCGCGACGGGAGGCGGGCCGGGAACCGGCCCGCTGCGGGGCTCCCTACCACAACCGGGCACCCCCCGCACCGCGAACCCTACGCCTCCGCGCGGGCCCCGGCGAGCGGGGCGGGGTCCTCCACGGCGCCGATCCCGGCCGTCCCGGGAGACTCCGGCAGCGGGCATTCCCGGTTGTCCGGCAGCGCCACCAGCACCCCCAGCGCGACCGTGCCCGCGGCGTACACCAGCAGCCACAGCACCCAGCTGCCGGGCGGGGACCAGTGGGCCGGCGCGATCAGCAGCGGGCCCGTGGTACCGACCGTGTTGCGGCGCATCGCCCAGAGGAAGCCGGCGGCGTTGGCCAGGGACAGCGCGAAGCCGCAGATCACCAGCAGCCGGCGCCAGGCGAAGCCGCCCCAGGGCAGCCGCTCGTGGCAGATCGCGGCGCACATGATCGGCAGGCCGACGGCGAACGGCAGCAGGTAGCGGCCCTGCCAGATCATGCCGAGCTGGCGCGCCTGCATCGCCTGCGCCACTATCGGTATCACCACGATGCCGGCCATCACGCCGGCGATCGCCAGGGTGTCCCGGAACCGGGCATAGCACAGCGCGATCATCGCCAGCGCCAGCACCACGGCGCACCAGACCAGCAGCGTCACGGCCGGCGGCTGGGCGTCCAGCCAGCCGAAGTAGCCGATCATCTGCTTCATGTAGGTCAGGCCGTTGTCGAAGGTCTTCCGGGCCGCGGTCAGCGGGGTCAGGTCGCTCGGGGTGTCGATGATCGAGTTGTCCGGGTGGGTCGACGACCAGAGCAGCGCCAGGCCGCCCGCGACCATGGCGAGGCCGCCCCAGCCCCAGGTCACCCGCTGGCGGACCACCTCGCGCAGGGCGCCCTTCCTGCTCAGCATCAGGGCGAAGAACATGGCCCCGGCGAACCAGATCAGGCCCAGCGGGCGGATGCTGATCAGCACCAGCGCGCCCACGCCGAGCCGGGCCAGCCGGCGGTTCAGCAGCCGTGGGTCCGGGCTCATCAGCATCGGCAGCCCGGCGCTCCAGACCAGGATGCCCGCCGCGATCTCCGGGCCGCTCGGGTTGACCACGCCGAACATGAACAGCGCCATCGGCGTGGTCGCGGTGACCACGCCGAGCAGGGCGAAGGAACGCCGCCGCCACTCCGCCGCCGAGACCACCGCGCTCGCCACCAGGGCGGAGCAGATCAGCGCCGACATCAGGCGCATCAGGTAGAAGGCCGCCTCGCCGTGCACCAGCAGGCTGGGCCAGCCGACCGCGAAGTAGTACGCCGGGTGGTAGCGGCCCGCCGCGGTGGTCACCTCGACCGTTCCGGGCCGGTCCTTCAGCTCCGGGGCGCAGGCGGCCGAGTTGTCGGAGCGGAAGACGTAGCAGGCGTTGACGTCCTTGAGGTCCTGGTAGATCCGCGGGAGCTCGACACCGGTCTCGGCGAACTTGCCGTCGATGCCGCCCACCACGTGCGGGGCCATGACCTCCTCACCGTTGAGCTGGCCGCGGGCGACGGCCGCGGCCCGGATGAGGTGCGCGTGTTCGTCCGGCGAACCGCCGGTCGGGGTGGACAACGACCAGGACGCGCTCAGCGTGAACAGGATCGCGAACGCGGCCAACCACAGCCGCCTCGGTGAGGAGGCGAGCCGGTCGGCGAGGCTCTTGACGGCGTTGATCATCATCTGGAGTGGGCCTTCGGGTCAGTGCGCGCTCGCGGCGGGCGCCGGTTCGTGCTCCGGGCTGAGCCATACCATGTTCAGCCACGACTGGTCGCCGTCCTTGGAGCACTGTCCACCGGGCGCGAACTTCGGGCAGTGGCCGTCGAGCTTCTGCACGGTGTGCGACACCCACGGCAGGATGCGGTAGTCGTTCTCGTGCGCCGGCATGTAGCGGTCCGACATCGAGGACGAAACCGTACCGAAAAGGAAGAGTAGAGCGAACAACGTGCCGACCACCGCGGCGGGTCGGCCGGGCAGTCCGGAGCCGGCGGCCCTCGCGGTCGCACCCGCCGCCGGGGCCCCGTCGGCCTCGTCCGCCCGTCGGCGCCCGACCAGCCGGAGCGACACCAGGTGGGCGACCAGGGCGCACAACAGCATGCCGCAGTACAGCATTTGGTTGTTGGTCCGGGTGTAGAGCTGGACCGTCTGGGTCTCGTACATGTGCGAGGCGATGTACATCCGCATCACCCAGGCGCTCGCGAACATGCAGCAGATGGTGACGATCATCGGCTTGCGGATGCCCAGCCAGAGGGCGGCGCCCAGTGCGACGAAGATCACCACGGCGAACAGGCCCATGCCGCCGAACTCGCCGGGGATCGGCCACTCCCCCACCTTGCCCGGCATGTCCGTGCGCCACATCAGGAAGTAAGCCGGGTCGGTGAAGTTGTCGAACCGGAACGAGGAGTCCTTGGTGTCCTGGCCGTCCGTCAGCATGGTCACCAGGTAGCTGCCGCAGACCAGCAGGTAGGCGGCGCCGGTGGCGCCGAGGTAGGCCAGGCCCTTGAGCCGGCCGGTCTTCCACGGGAAGTACGCGAGTATCGCGACCAGTACGCCCAGGCCGCTCCACAGGAACCAGCCGGAGTAGGTGAGGAACAGCAGGCCCAGCAGCGCGCCGAAGCCGGCCGCCTTGAGCAGCAGCGTCCGCCAGGCGTCCGTCCCGCTCCGGCGCAGGTGCACCACCAGTGCCACCAGGACGGGCACCAGGACCACCAGCACGGTCTGGCTGTACGGCTTGTAGGCATCGATCAGGGCGAAGGCCGGCAGCACGCCGAACGCGAGCGCGCGGACCGGGCTGAGCAGCATCCGCCAGGAGAGGTAGACCAGCGGGCCGAACGCGGCCGCGCCGAGGATCTGGAGGTCCTTGAAGGCGTACGCGGTGTTGCCGCCGCGGAACCACTCCGCGTAGTAACCGAGGGTGTAGAGCGGTGCCGGCGGGTAGACCGGCGAGCCCGAGGGCTGGCCGTTCGCCACGGCGTGGGCCCACTCGACGATGCGTCCGCTGTCGCCGTTGAGGCCGAACATCGGCCAGGGCGTGCCGAGCAGGGCGATGACCGCGCCGGCCGCCACGAAGCCGCTGGCGAGGCCGGCCAGTGCGGCCGCGGAGAAGCGGGACACCAGGTCGAAGTGCCGGCCCGAGCGGAAACGCATCGCGAGCACGACCGCGCCGAGCACCAGGAGGCCGAGCACCGCGAACCGCAGCTGCACCGCTGCCAGACCGCTCACCTGGGCGATCCGGTCCAGCGGGTTCAGCTTGAAGCGGTGGGCCAGCAGCGGGAGCACCAGCGCGGCCAGGAAGGAGACCACCGCCTCCCCCGCGAGCAGCAGGGGGGCCGAGGCGCGGAGCCGGGCCCCGGAGCGGTCCACCGCTCCCCGGATCAGCGAACGCCCTCCACCGGGCGGGATTCTGGAGGCCTCCTGGGCACTGACTGTCACTGGTACGGTCCTCAGCTCGTGGTCGCCCGGCCGACTCTCCTGGTCGACCGGTGACGGAACGTTCTGCCTCAGGGCGCGTGGCGGCAGCCCCGGGCATCATAGGTCCTTCACGTTCCGAAAACCCCATCGGCAAAGGGCGACGACGCCCGGCGGCAGCGGCGCCCAGCGGCAGCGGCGCCCCGGCCGGACAGGACCTAAGCGAAGGCGAAGAGGACCATCAGCACCCAGAACGCGCAGCCCAGGTAGCCGATGACCAGGCCGAGGACGGCCGCCCAGTCGCCGTCCATGTCGCGGCGGCGGATCTCCGAGCGGGCGATGTGGCCGGTGATCACGGCGGGGGCGGAGAAGCCGATCACCCCGCACACCAGGGAGACGACGGCGAGCGCATTGGTCTGGCGGACCCGGACCGGCGGCGGGGCGGCCATGAAGGTGGCCGGCACCGGCACCACGACGGTCGGCGCCACCATCGGCCCGGCGGGCAGGTCGGCGACCAGCGCGGCCAGCTGGCCGTAGGTCTGCGCCGCGGCCGCCGCCTCGTGGCGCTGCTCGTACTCCTGGGCGGAGAGCCGCCCCTCGGCGAACGCCGCCTTGAGCACGTCGACCGTCCGGTCCCGGTCCGCGTGGCCCGCCCGCATCGCGGCCTGGTGCGGCGCCGCGGACGCCGGCTGATGGCCGTACGGATTACCGGACCCGGGCCCACCCCATGGTTGTACGGACATCCGCCACCTCCCGGTAGCGCGGCACCCCCGCGCATGTCACTGGCTCCTCATAGTGCAGGACGAACGGCGGAACCGAGTAGTTGCCGAACCGGCCCGGCGGCCGGGGAGGAGCTGGGGCCGGGGCGGCGCGCCTCACCCGTACGGCCGACGGGCTCAGGGGATGCTCAACTCGGGCGACAGTCCGTTCGAGCGGTGCCAGGCTGGGCCCCCGCAGGAATCTCGACCACCCTTTGACCACCGGAAGAAGAGAAGGCCGCCATGCAGGCGTCAGCGCCACCGTCCGCCGACCCCCACGGCCCGGGTACCCCGTCCGCCGTCAGCATCCGGGGGCTCTGGAAGCACTTCGGGGCCCAGGCCGCCGTGGCCGGGCTGAGCCTGGAGCTGCCGGCCGGGGCGTTCATCGGACTGGTCGGGCCGAACGGTGCCGGCAAGACCACCACGCTGTCGATGGTCACCGGACTGCTCCGGCCCGACCAGGGCACCGTCCTGGTGCACGGCACCGACGTCTGGGCGGACCCGGTCTCGGTCAAGGCCCGGATCGGCATCCTGCCCGAGGGCCTGCGGATGTTCGAGCGGCTCAGCGGACGCGAGCTGCTCCAGTACACCGGGCGGCTGCGCGGCCTGCCCGGCGCCGAGGTGGACCGGCGCGCCGAGGAGCTGCTCGCCGTCCTGGACCTCGGCCGGGACGCCGACAAGCTGGTCGCCGACTACTCCACCGGCATGCGCAAGAAGATCGGCCTGGCCGCCGCGCTGCTGCACAACCCCGCCGTGCTGTTCCTGGACGAGCCCTTCGAGGGCGTCGACCCGGTCTCCGCCCAGACCATCCGCGGCGTGCTCAAGCGGTACGCGGCGGCCGGATCCACCGTGGTCTTCTCCAGCCACGTGATGGAGCTGGTCGAACAGCTCTGCGACTGGGTCGCGGTGGTGAACGCCGGCCAGGTGATAGCCCAGGGGCCGCTGGACTCCGTACGGGGCGGGCGCAGCCTGCACGAGGCCTTCCTGGAGCTGATCGGCGTGCGCGAGGACGACGGGCAGTCGCTCGGCTGGCTCGGCGGCGAGCAGGCCGGGGGCGCCCGGTGAGCGAGCGGAGCGGGGTGCCCGACGGCCGGACGGTGGTCCGCGCCCTGGTGGCGCTCAAACTGCGGCTGCTGCGCAACGGGCTGCGGCGCAGCCCCGGCCGGACCGCCGTCTACGTGATCGGCGGCCTGTTCGGCCTGGCCCTCGCGGGCGGTGTGGCCGTCGCCCTGGCCGCGCTGAACGGGCGCCACGCGGGCTCCGGGGACGCCGGGGTGATGCTGCTCGGCGTGCTGACCCTGGGCTGGGCCGCGCTGCCGCTGTTCCTGTTCTCCAGCGACGAGAGCGCCGACCCGACCCGGCTGACCATGCTGCCGCTGCGGCCCGGCCCGCTGCTGCGCGGCTCGCTGCTGGCCGCGCTGATCGGGCCGGGCCCGCTGATCAGCCTGGTGCTGGTGACCGGTGCCGTGCTGGCCGGCGCGGCCGGCGGGGTCTCGGCGGCGATCGCGGTGCCCGCCGTGCCGCTCGCGGTGCTCTGCCTGGTCACGCTCTCCCGGGCGGTCGCGGCGGGCAACGCCCGGATGCTCTCCAGCCGACGCGGCAAGGACTTCGCGATCTTCGGCGGGCTGGCCTTCGCCCTGCTGGTCCAGGCCGCCAACGTCGGCTCGCAGAGCGTCTTCGGCCGCCGGGGCGGGCCGATCGACCTCAGCCCGCTGGAGCCGATCGCCTCGGTGCTGCGCTGGATCCCGCCGATCAGCGCGGCGGACGCGCCGCGCACCGCCGGCGAGGGCCGGTACGGCCTCGCCGTGCTCCAGCTCGCCGCGGCCGCCGGACTGCTGGCGCTGCTGCTGCGCTGGTGGCGGCGGAGCCTCCAGGAGCTGATGGTCACCGCCGACTCCTCCACCCTGGAGGTGGCCCGCGGGGTGCGGAGCTCGCGCGGCTGGGGCTTCCTGCCCGAGGGCCGGACCGGCGCGGTCATGCAGCGCCACCTGCGGTACGCCTGGCGCGAGCCGCGGGCGAAGGCGGCGCTGTTCACCAGCATCGGGATGACGCTGGTGATCTGCGTGCTGTCGATGGTCCAGGGCTGGGCGACCGTCTACCTGCTGGCGATGACCGGGGTGTTCCTCGGACTCCAGATGCTGAACCTGTTCGGCATGGACGGCTCGGCGTTCTGGATGGTCGCCGCCACCCTGTGCACCCCCGCCGACGCCCGAGCCGAGCTGCGCGGCCGGGCGTACGCGGTGCTGTCGTACGCCGTCCCGGTGACGGTGGTGCTCGGGCTGGCGCTGGCGGCCGCCACCGGCCAGTGGAAGGAGCTGCCGGCCGCGCTCGGCCTCGCGATGACGCAGCTCGGCTGCGGGGTCGCGCTCGGCTCGGTGTTCAGCGTGCTGGCGCCGTACACCATGCCGGCCGACAGCAACCCGATGCGCAACGCCGCCCCGGGCCAGGGCGGGCTGATCCTGCTCAACCAGTTCGGCTCGATGGTCGGCGTCGCGGTGCTGAGCCTGCCGATCGGCGGCTACCTCGGCTGGACGCTGGTCTCGGGAGCGCCGAGGTGGCCGCTGCTGCTGGTGGGACCGCTGTACGGCGCCCTGGTCGCGGCGCTGGGGGTGCGGACGGCGGCGGGCCGCCTGCTGGGCCGCACGCCGGAGATCCTGGCCAAGGCCATCGAGCGCTGAGTCCCGCGCGACGGCCGGTTCGCGCCGCGGCTCCGGCATCATGGGCAGGAGGCCGGACCGTCGAGGAGAGCAGGGACACACCGTGGGCAAGGGCGCGCAGCAGGGCGGCAACGCCGGGCCACTGCTGGACCAGGCGGTGCGGTCGGTGCTGACGGCGCCGGCGGAGGCACTGGACATCGCCCTGGACACTGGGGCCTCGCTGCTGGCCGCCTCGGCCGGGCAGTGGCCGGCGGTCAGCCGGGCGGTGCTGGCCCACGCGGACACCGCGGTCGGCCGCTGCTGGTCGGCCGGCTGGCGGCCGGCCGACCTGGTCCGGGTGGTGCGGCGCGAGCTGAAGCCCGTCCACCTGGCCCTCGCGGTGGACCTGATCGCCGCCGAGGGCCGCCGGCACCCCGCGGCCGCGCTGGACCGGCGCTGGCACGAGCAGCTGCGCGAGCTGGAGGCCGAGCTGTGGTGGTCCGGCGACGAGGAGTACCTGGGGGCCTTCGCCCACCGGCACCGGCAGGACCGCTTCGCGCTCGCCACCACCCTCCTGGAGCTGCTGCGCACGTGGGGCCGGCTGCCCCCGATCGCCCCGGTGGGGCCCGCCCCCGGGCAGGCCGGGCCGGCCCCCCGGGCGGGGCACCCGGCGCCGGTGACCGGCGAGCCCCGGATGCTGGCACGGATCCGGGCGCTGCTGGCCAAGGCCGAGTCCACCGAGTACCCGGAGGAGGCCGAGGCGCTGACCGCCAAGGCCCAGCAGCTGATGGCCCAGCACAGCATCGACGAGGCGCTGCTGGCCGCGACCGGCGCCGACCGGGACACCCCGGCGGCGCTGCGGATCGGCGTGGACAACCCGTACGAGGGCCCCAAGACGATGCTGCTGGACGCGGTCGCGGCGGCCAACCGGTGCCGGGTGGTGTGGGCGAAGGAGTTCGGTTTCTGCACCGTGGTCGGCTTCGACGGCGACCTGGACGGCGTCGAGCTGCTCTACACCTCGCTGCTGGTGCAGGCCACCCAGGCGCTCAACAAGGCGGGCTCCCGCAAGGACTCGCGCAGCAAGGCGTTCCGGCAGTCCTTCCTGGTCGCCTACGCGGGGCGGATCCGCGAGCGGCTGACCGCGGCCACCGAGCGCGCCACCAAAGCCGCCGCGGCCGGACGCCACCTGCGCGAGGACGGCACCGAGGAGCAGCTGCTGCCGGACGAGCGGCTGCTGCCCGCGCTCGCCGCCCGCTCGGTGGCCGTGGACGAGGAGATCGACCGGCTGTTCCCGAAGCTGGTCTCGCAACGGGTGCGGGTCAGCGACGGCGTGGGCTGGGCGGCCGGGCGCGCCGCCGCCGACCGGGCCGCGCTGCACGGGCGCGCCGGGGCGATCCGCCGTTAGGCCCTGTCCGGAAGGACCCACCGGGGCCGCCCGGCCTCCGGGGAGACCTGATAGAACGTTGTCCGCCACGAACCAAGGGGGATTCGACGTGACGGAACCGGCGGCGGAGTCGGGGTACCGGGACCGGGTGCGCGGGGCGCTGCTCGGCGGCGCGATCGGCGATGCACTGGGCTGGCCGGTGGAGTTCCAGCAGCTCCACCAGATCCAGGACCGGTGGGGGCCGCAGGGCGTGACCACCCTGCCGGCCGGGCCCGGGCCGGCCGAGGTCACCGACGACACCCAGATGACGCTGTTCACCGCCGAGGGCCTGATCCGCGGCTTCGTCCGCGGCTGGACGGGCGGCGGCGGCTCGGTGCCTGAGGCCGTCCACGGCGCCTACCAGCGCTGGCTGCGCACCCAGTTCCAGTCCGCGCCGGACACCGGGCCGCAGCCCCGCCCGTACGACGGCTGGCTGCTGAGCCGGCCGTTCCTGTACGCGCGCCGGGCGCCGGGCAACGCCTGCCTGAGCGGGGTGTCCGAGCACCCGGTGTTCGAGTCGCCGTCCGTGATCGGGCAGCTCGGGCCGGTCAACCCGGGTTCCAAGGGCTGCGGCACCGTGATGCGCTCGGCGCCGTTCGGGCTGGCCCGGCTGGGCGTCGAGCAGTCCTTCGGGCTGGCGGTGCAGTGCGCCCAGCTCACCCACGGCCACCCGACCGGCTACCTCGCGGCGGGCGCCTTCGCGGCGCTGGTCGAGCGGCTCGCCGGCGGCACCGAGCCGTGGGCGGCGGTCGGCGAGACGGTGGAGCAGATCCGCGAGCTGCCGAGTTCCAAGGAGACCGTCCAGGCGCTGGCCCGGGCGGTGCGGCTGGCCCAGGAGGCCGAGCCGATGGCGGACACGGTGGAGCGGGTCGGGCTCGGCTGGATCGCCGAGGAGTGCCTGGCCATCGCGGTGTACTCGCTGCTGGCGGCCACCCTGGACCCCGACCCGGTGCGCACCGCGCTGCTGCTGTCGGTGAACCACTCCGGGGACAGCGACTCGACCGGCGCGGTCTGCGGCAACCTGGTCGGGGCCGCGTACGGCGCCGCGGCGCTGCCCACCGAGTGGGCCGGGGCGGTCGAGGGCCGGGCCGAGCTGCGGCAGGTCGCGGACGACCTGCTGGTGCTGTTCGGCAGCCGCGACCCGCTCCACCCGGGGCTCGGCGGGCGCTACCCGGCCTGGTAGGGGCCACCCGGCCGGGTGGGGGCTACTTCGCCCGGGGGTCGGTGACCTGGCCGAGGAACAGCGGCGCGCCGCCCTGGGTGTCCCGGATCAGGAACAGGAACGGGCGGTCGACGTACAGCTGGACCGGCCGGTCCGCGTTGGGCGCCGCCGCCACGGCGATCCCGGCGCCGCTGCCGGCCGCCGCGACGGTGCCCTCCTCGGCGACCTCGATGGTGGCCTTCTGCACCACCGTGTTGACGGCGAGCGGGTCCTTGGCGATGCCGCCGAGGTCGGCGTGGTCGAAGACCGACCGCACGCCGAGCGAGCGCAGCACGGGGGTGAGCTCCTCGGACGTGTCGACGTGGAAGCGCGGCAGCCGGAGGTCGACCGGCCGTTCGGCGAGGGCGCCGAGGATCCGGTCGAGCTGGGGCTGGTCCAGGCCCTTGGCGAAGGCGGTGAAGCCACCCTGGGCCGGAACGATCAGGTCCATCGCCAGCCTGCCGCCCGCGTACGGGAGCTCGACGGCCTGCCAGGGCTCGCCGACGATCCCGCCCGAGCCGTCGGCGTACCTGAAGCTCCCGCTCCGGCCCATCGTGGGGACGGCCGGGGTGGTGCCGTCCGGCGTGTGGAACGGCCGGTCGGCGGTCTGCGCGGGCTTGAAGGCGGAGGCCCACTCGGCCTTGAGGTAGAGCGCGTCGGTGAGCACCAGCCGGGTGTCCGAGGTGATCGCGTCCGGGGCGAACAGGTCCTTGATCCGGCCGCCGGTGGCCTTCTCCACGGCCGCGTTGACGGTCTTGCGGGCCCCGTCCGGGTCCTTGGCGAAGTCGGACTGGTGCACGCCGGCGTCGAAGGCGGCGGCCAGGGTGGCCAGGTAGTCCGGTGAGACGGCCAGGCCCTGCTGGGTCCAGACGTCGTCGCTGCGACGCAGGGCGACCTTGTCGGTCTCCGGGACGGGCCGGTTCAGCGCCCCGGTGGCCAGGGCGTACTGCCGCGGGTCGAGTCCGGTGTGCAGGGCCTTGGCCAGCTCCTCGGCGGTGGCACCGCGGGCGCCGGGCAGCAGCATGGCGAGCACGGTGGCCAGCCCGGACGGGGAGACCACCAGGTTGCGGTCGGCCGCGTCCGGCGCGGCGGTCAGGGCGTGCAGCAGGTCCAGGCCGAAGGCGTCGGTGGCGGCCGCGGTGGCGGCCAGCTGGGCCGGGTCGTCGGCGGGCCGGCTCACGGGCGGATCCACCCGGACCTCCCCGGGCTCGGCCGGTCCGGTGCTGCCGCAGCCGGCCAGCAGCGGCGTGGCCAGGGCGGCCGCGAGGAGCAGCGCGGCCGGGCGGCGGAGGGTACGACGGGTTGCGGTGCTGCGGTTCGTCATGGCCCTTCGACGCGCCGCCCCGCCACCCGGTTCCGCCCGGCCCCACGGCCGCCCGGTCAGTCCCAGAGCGCGCCGAACTCCAGCAGTTCGTCCCGGTGCTCGATCCGCTCGACCCAGTCGGCCGGCCAGGCCGCCTCGCCGTGGTGGGCGCCCGCGAAGGCGCCGGTCAGACAGGCCAGGGAGTCGGAGTCGCCGCTGGAGTAGGCGGCCCGGCGGACGGCGGCCACGGGGTCGTCCGGCAGCAGCAGGAAGCAGAGCAGCCCGGTGCCGAAGGCCTCCTCGGCGACCCAGCCCTCGCCGGTGGCCAGGCAGGGGTCGGCCTCCGGGTCGCGGGCGGCGAGCGCGGCCTCCAGCCGGTCGAGCACCTCCAGGCAGTCGTCCCAGCCCCGGGCGATGACGGTCTGCGGGGAACTGCCGTACCAGCGGTCGGCGAGGTCGCCGAGCCAGAACTCGTCGTACCGCTCGCGGCTCGCCAGCGCGTACGCCCGCAGCACCGCGGGCAGCCCGGCCGGCGGGACGCCCTCGGCGAGCCTGCGGACGGCGTACGCGGTGAGGTCACTGGCGGCGAGCGCGGTCGGGTGGCCGTGGGTGAGCGCGGACTGGAGCTGGGCCGCGCCGGAGAGCTGCCGGGCGTCCAGCTCGCGGATCAGCCCGACCGGGGCGACCCGCATGTTGGCGCCGCAGCCCTTGGAGCCGACATCGCTGGCCTGCTGCCAGCGGACTCCGTCGTGGCTGAGCCGCTCGCAGGAGCGCAGGCAGGTCATGCCGGGGGCGCGGTTGTTCTGCGGGGAGCGCCACCAGTCGACGAACTCCTCGCGGACCGGCCGCGCCAGCCGCAGCGGGGTGAGCGGCCCGCGCGCCAGGGCGGTGCGCAGGCCGCGGGCGAGGGCGAGGGTCATCTGGGTGTCGTCGGTGACCAGCGCCTTCCCCGGCAGCGGGAGCCGCCGCCAGTCCGGGTGGTCGGCGGCGATCTGCTCGACGCTCCTGAACTCCGTCACCCGGCCGATCGCGTCGCCGATCGCCAGCCCCAGCAGTGCCCCCGTCGCCTTGCCCACGGCAGCTCCCCCCTCTTCTCCGTCACACCTCGACGAGCAGTTCCTTGAGCCCGCGGATCACGTAGCCCGGGTTCCACTCGGGCTCGCGGACCAGCCGCAGGCCCGGGGCCCGGCGCAGCAGGGTGCCGTAGGACTCGGTGAGCTCCAGTCTGGCGAGCGGGGCGCCGAGACAGAAGTGGATTCCGGCACCGAAGGTGATGTGCGGGTTGTCGGTGCGGCCGAGGTCGAGGCGGTCCGGGTCGGCGAAGCGCTCGGGGTCGCGGTTGGCGGAGCCGAACAGCAGGGCGATCTCGGCGCCGCGCGGGACGGTGACGCCGCCGACCTCGATGTCCTCCAGCACCCAGCGCTCGAACATCTGCAGCGGGGTGTCCCAGCGCATCAGCTCCTCGACGGCGGTGGGCAGCAGCTCGTCCACCGAGCCGCGCAGCCGGGCGAACTCGCCGGGGTTGCGGAACAGTGCCCACCAGCCGTTGCCGGTGGTGTTGACGGTCGCCTCGTGGCCGGCGTTGAGCAGCAGCACGCAGGTGGAGATCATCTCCTGCTCGCTGAGCGCGTCGGAGCCCTCCTGGGCCTGGATCAGCGCGCTGATCAGGTCCGTCCCCGGGTTCGCCCGGCGCTCGCGGATCAGGGTCCGCAGGTAGTCGGAGAACTCGACGCTGGCGGTGACGGCCCGGCGGGCCACCTCCTCGCTCGGGTTGAGCTCGAACATCCCGGTGATGTCGGCGGACCACGGCCGCAGCAGGTGCCGGTCGCTCTCCGGCACCCCGAGCATCTCGGCGATCACGGCGACCGGCAGCGGCTCGGCGACGGTGGCGATCAGGTCGCCGCCGCCGGCCGCGAGCAGGTCGTCGACCAGCTCGCCGGCGAGCCGCCGCACGGTGGGGCGCAGGCCCTCGACCATCCGCGGGGTGAAGGCCTTGGAGACGAGCCGGCGGATCCGGGTGTGGTCGGGCGCCTCCAGGTCGAGCAGCCCGTGGTCGTTCAGGGTGTGGAAGGGCTCGTGCGCCGGGTCCGGCTCGGGGCGGCCGAACTCCTCGTGGCTGAAGCGGTGGGTGTAGGTGCGGCCGAGCCGCCGGTCGCGCAGCAGGGCGCTGACGTCCTCGTGGCGGGAGACGAGCCACTGGTTCGTCGGCTCGAAGTATGTCACCGGCGCGTGCTCGCGCAGTTCGGCGTACGCGTCGTACGGGTGGGCCACGAACTCCGCCGACCAGGGGTCGAACTTCGCCGTCGTCGTCATCGGTCGATCACTCCAGGCCGGGAGGGGGGAAGCCGGAAAGATCATCGTACGCACGCGGTGCGTCCGGGGATTTGACCCTTCCGGCTGCCCCTCAGCCCCGTTCCAGGACAAGTCGGCGCACCAGCTTCGGCAGCGCCTGGGAGATCGGCTCTCGGATCACCTCGCTCGCGGCCCCGTCGTACGGCGTCGACTCGCCGTTCACGATGATCAGCTTCGCCCCGGCCCGCACGGCGTTGAGCGGCAGCGCCGCCACCGGGAACACCTGGAGGCTGGTGCCGACCGCGATGAACAGGTCGCAGGCCCGGGAGATCGAGTCGGCCTGCCCGAGCACCTCCGGGTCCAGGTTCTCGCCGAACATCACGACGCGCGCCTTGAGGATGCCCCCGCAGGCCCGGCAGTCCGGGTCCGGCTCCCCCGCCTCGACCCGCGCCAGCGCCTGCGCCATCGGCCCGACCGCCCGGCAGCGCAGGCACTGCGTCTCCCGTGCGGTGCCGTGCAGTTCGAGCACCTTGCGGGCGCTCAGCCCGGACTTCTGGTGCAGTCCGTCGATGTTCTGGGTGAGCACCCGCAGCGGCAGCCCGGAGCGCTCCAGGTCCACCAGCGCCCGGTGCCCGGCGTTCGGCTCGGCGGCCGCCGCGCCCGTCTCCAGCCGCAGCCGCCAGGCCCGGCGGCGCACCTGCGGATCGTCCCGGTACGGCCCGATGGTGACCAGTTCCTCGGCCGACGGGTCCTTCTGCCACAGGCCCTGCGGGCCCCGGTAGTCGGGGATGCCGGAGTCCGTCGAGATGCCCGCGCCGGTGAGCACGGCGATCAGAGGGCGCTTCGCGTTCATACCCCGGACGGTACGGGCGAGGACCCGGGCCCGGCCACCGAAAATCCGGGGGACACCGGACCGGGGGCCGCTTCCGGCCGGACCGCGCGGTTCGGGCCAGGGCGGTTCGGGCCGACGCGGTTCGGGCCAGGGCGATTCGGGCCGGATCGGTTCAGGCCAGTGCGGCACGCGGCAGGTCGACCGGGCGGGCCAGCGGGGCCAGCGCGAGCAGGTAGCAGCCCGCGGCGAGCGGGATGAGGGCCAGGTTCACCCCGGTGGCCAGGGTGCCGACCAGCACCAGGACCGGGCTCCACCAGCGCAGCGTCCGGGCCGCCCCGGCCGAGGCCGCGACCAGCAGCGCCAGCAGGCCGACGTAGAAGAGCAGCGGGCCGACCTGGTAGACGGCCGGCAGCACCCCCGGAACGCTCTGCACCCGGTCGAACAGCCGCGACTGCTCGGGCTTGTCCGCCGCCGCCAGGCCGACCACCAGGTCGATCCCGATCTGCGCCAGCGAGCAGAGCAGCCCCGCGAAGGCCGTTCCCAGGGCCGCCCCGGCCGCGATCCGCCCGGCCGTGCCGCGCGGGGCGAGCAGTCGGCGCAGGGCGAGCAGCAGCGGGACGAACAGCAGCAGCCCGGCGAACATCGCCGCGTGCCCGGCCGTCCAGCCGAGGCCCGGCTCCCGGGAGCCGGGCACCAGGCGGATCGCGCCGTAGAGCGCCATCAGTGCGGGGGCGCCGACGACGGCGTACGGGGTGAGGCGGGACGTGGCGTTCACGGCGTTCTCCTACGGTGGTCCGGTTGCGGTGGTCCGTTCGCGACACCGCAGAGCCTGTCCGCCCGGGCCCTCGGCGCGGATCACCCGCACCGGTGAACTCCCCGGCTCCCCCGCGCGGGGGAGCCGGTCAGGACTCCCCCGCCACCACCGCCCCGGCCTCGTACGCGAACACCACCGCGTGCACCCGGTCCCGCAGTCCGAGCTTGCTCAGCACATTGCTGACGTGCGTCTTCACCGTGTGCTCGCTGACCACCAGCTCGGCCGCGATCTCGGCGTTGGACAGCCCCCGGGCGATCAGCCGCAGGGTCTCCCGCTCCCGCAGGGTCAGCTGCTCCAGCAGCCGCGACGGCGGCCGCACCGCCCGTTCCGGCGTCCCGGGCCGGCGGGCCGCGAACTCGCCGATCAGCCGCCTGGTCACCGAGGGCGCGAGCAGCGCCTCCCCCGAGGCGACCATCCGCACCCCGTGCGCCAGGTCGTCCCGGCGGACGTCCTTGAGCAGGAAGCCGCTGGCGCCCGCGTACAGCGCGTCGAAGACGTAGTCGTCGGCGTCGAAGGTGGTCAGCATGATCACCTTGGTGGACGGGAACTCCGCGCACACCCGGCGGGCCGCCTCCAGGCCGTCCATCACCGGCATCCGGACGTCCAGCAGCAGCACGTCCGGGCCGTGCTCGCGCACCGCCTCGACCGCCTCGGCGCCGTCGGCCGCCTCGGCCACCACCTCGATGTCCGGCTGCGCGTCCAGGATCATCCCGAACCCGGCCCGCACCAGCTCCTGGTCGTCCGCGACGACCACCCGGATCGGCGTCATCCGTCCACCCTCTCCACCGCTCCACCCGCGCCCAGCGGCAGCCGGGCGCTCACCAGGAAACCCCTGCCCGCCGGTCCCGGACCGGCCTCGGCCCGCCCGCCGCAGGCCACCGCCCGCTCCCGGATGCCGAGCAGTCCGCGGCCGCCGGACCAGCCGCTCACCGCACCGTCGGCGGCGAGCGGGACCCCGCGGCCGTTGTCGGAGACCAGCACCTCCAGCTCGCCCGCGCCGCGGGCCACCCGCACCGAGGCCCGGGTGGCCCCCGCGTGCTTGACCGTGTTCGTCAGCGCCTCCTGCACGATCCGGAACGCCGCCGCCGCCACGTCGGCGGGCACCGCGCCCAGCCCCTCGGAGAGTTCGAGCTCCACCGCCACCCCGGCCGCGCGCACCCGCTCGGCCACGTCGGCGAGTTCGGCCAGCCGGGGCTGCGGTGCCAGCTCCGGCCCGGCGCCCTCCTCCTTCAGGACCCCGAGCACCCGCCGGAGCTGGACCATCGCGTCACGGCCGGTGTCGGCGATGGTGTCGAAGGCGCGGACCGCCCGGTCCGGGTCGGCGCGCACCACCACCGGCCCGGCCTCGGCCTGGATCACCATCAACGAGACGGCGTGCGCCAGGATGTCGTGCATCTCCCGGGCGATCCGGGCCCGCTCCTGCGCGACCGCGCGGGCCGCCTCGCCGGCCACCCGCTCGCCGGCTTCCCGGGCCCGTTCCGCCTCCAGCCGCGCCACCTGCCGCTGGGTGCGCACCAGCGCGCCGAAGACGAACGCGCCGACCGAGGTGAGCACGCTGAACAGCGCGCCGTTCGGCGAGTGGGTGCCGATCAGGTTGGCGGTCACCGTGAGCACCAGCACCGCCCAGCGCACCCGGTCCGAGCACCGCTCCGCCACGGTGTAGATGCCGACCACGCCCGCCAGCGGCAGCTGCGGGTTCGCCGAGTGCGCCACCACCGACAGCACCATGAAGGCCGCACTGCTCGCCGCCAGCACCGCCAGCGGGGCCCGCCTCCGCCAGGGCAGCGGCAGCGAGGTGGCCAGCGCCACCAGGTAGACCCACCACGGCCAGTCCGGATCGTCCATGGCGACCGCCCAGACCGCGACCCCGGCCGAGGCCGCCGCCACGAGGCCGTCCAGCACGTACGGGCTCAGCCCGGCCGTCCGGTTCCGCCAGCGCGCCGCGCGCTCCACCCCGGTCCCTCCCCCGTAGCCGGGGACGCCGTCCCCGCGGAGAAGATCATGCCCTACCGGCAGGACCTCCGGAACGGACAGGTCAGACACCGCTGACCGTCACACCGCCGGCCGTGGCCCGGGCAGTGATGCTGTGCGCCGCCCCCTCGCGCGAGGGGACGCCCACCTCCACCCCGCCCTCCGAGGCCCGGGCGTCCACCGTGTACGCCTCCCCGGCCGGCACCTGGAGCCGCACCCCGCCGTCGGTCCCCTCCACGACCAGCTCCCGGACCGGCTCCGCCACCCCGTAGCTCACCGTCAGGTGCTCGTCCTCCGCCCAGAACGGCAGACAGGCCGACATCCCGACCAGCACCCCCGCCGTGATCGCCATCGCGCCCAGCACCCGCTTCATCCCCGGCTCCTTCGAAGGTCCCGTCATCCCGACCCCGGAACCCTCCCCCGGCCGTACCCCGCGCCGCCTCCCTCCCCGGAGCGGTTCGGGCCCCTCCCCCGCACGACGGATCCGGCCGGCCCGGGGAACGCCGAAGGGCCCGGAGGCTTGATGCCTCCGGGCCCTTCGTACTGAGTAGCGGGGACAGGATTTGAACCTGCGACCTCTGGGTTATGAGCCCAGCGAGCTACCGAGCTGCTCCACCCCGCGTCGGTGAACACCACTCTACGCGACTTCGGCCGAATAACCCAATCGGCTTCCCACGGCCCCCACCCGGCGCCCGGGAACGCCGCAGGGCGGCCACCCCGTGAGGGGTGACCGCCCTGCGATCGGAGACCTGCGACTCAGCCGGTGTACGGGCCGTAGTCGTAGTCGTCCAGCGGGACCGCCTGGCCGGAGCCGGCGCCGAAGGGCGACAGGTCGTAATCGTCGTAGCCGACGGCCGAGTACATCGCGGCCTTGGCCTCCTCGGTCGGCTCGACCCGGATGTTGCGGTAGCGGGGCAGACCCGTACCGGCCGGGATGAGCTTACCGAGGATGACGTTCTCCTTGAGGCCCAGCAGCGGGTCCGACTTGGCGTGGATCGCCGCGTCGGTGAGGACCCGGGTCGTCTCCTGGAAGGAGGCGGCCGACAGCCAGGACTCGGTGGCCAGCGAGGCCTTGGTGATACCCATCAGCTGCGGACGGCCGGAGGCGGGGTGACCGCCCTCGGCGACGACGCGGCGGTTCTCCTGCTCGAAGCGACCGCGCTCGACCAGCTCACCGGGCAGCAGCTCGGCGTCGCCCGACTCGATGATCGTCACGCGGCGGAGCATCTGCCGGATGATGATCTCGATGTGCTTGTCGTGGATCGACACACCCTGCGAGTTGTAGACCTTCTGGACCTCGGCGACCAGGTGGACCTGGACGGCACGCTGGCCCATGATGCGCAGGACGTCGTGCGGGTTGGTGGCACCCATGGTCAGCTTCTGGCCGACCTCGACCGCCTCGCCCTCGCTGACGAGCAGCTTCACACGCTTCGAGACCGGGTAGGCGATCTCGTCGGTGCCGTCGTCCGGCGTGATGACCAGCTTGCGGGTCTTCTCGGTGTCCTCGATCCGGACCCGGCCGGCGGCCTCCGAGATCGGAGCCACACCCTTCGGGGTACGGGCCTCGAAGAGCTCGACGACACGCGGCAGACCCTGGGTGATGTCGTCACCGGCCACACCACCGGTGTGGAAGGTACGCATGGTCAGCTGGGTACCGGGCTCACCGATGGACTGGGCGGCGATGATGCCGACCGCCTCACCGATGTCGACCAGCTTGCCGGTGGCCAGCGAGCGCCCGTAGCACATGGCACAGGTGCCGACGGCCGACTCACAGGTCAGGATCGAGCGGGTCTTGACCTCGCCGATGCCGTGGCGGATCAGCTCGTCGATCAGGACGTCACCGAGGTCGGTGTTCGCGGTGGCCAGCAGCTTGCCGTCCACCGTGATGTCCTCGGCGAGCATCCGGGCGTAGACGCTGGTCTCGACGTCGTCGGCCTTGCGCAGCACGCCGTCCGCACCCACGGAGCCGATCGCCAGCTTCAGGCCGCGCTCGGTGCCGCAGTCCTCCTCGCGAATGATGACGTCCTGGGAGACGTCGACCAGACGACGGGTGAGGTAGCCGGAGTCGGCGGTACGGAGGGCGGTGTCGGCCAGACCCTTACGGGCACCGTGGGTGGAGATGAAGTACTCCAGCACGGACAGGCCCTCACGGAACGAGGCCTTGATGGGTCGCGGGATGGTCTCGTTCTTGGCGTTCGACACCAGACCACGCATACCGGCGATCTGGCGCATCTGCATCATGTTTCCACGAGCACCCGAGTCGACCATCATGAAGATGGGGTTCGTCTTCGGGAAGTTCTCGTTCATGGCCTCGGCGACCTCGTTGGTCGCCTGGGTCCAGATGCCGATGAGCTCCTGCTTGCGCTCGTCGTTGGTGATCAGGCCGCGCTCGTACTGACGCTGGACCTTCTCCGCCTTCGCCTCGTAGCCCTCCAGGATCTGGGGCTTGTTCGGCGGGACGACGACGTCGGAGATGGAGACGGTGACACCCGAGCGGGTCGACCAGTGGAAGCCGGACGCCTTCAGGTTGTCCAGGGTCGCCGCGACGACGACCTTGGGGTAGCGCTCCGCCAGGTCGTTGACGATCGCGGAGAGCTGCTTCTTGCCCACCTCGTAGTCGACGAACGGGTAGTCCTCGGGCAGCAGCTCGTTGAAGAGCGCGCGGCCCAGGGTGGTGCTCAGGCGGAAGGGCTCGCCGTCGTACCAGGTCGACTGGCCGTCCTCGTCCAGCGGCGGGGTCCAGCCGCGCGGCGGGACGGTGCCGGCCGGCAGGCGCAGCTCGATCGGGGCCTGGACGTCCAGGTCGCGGGCGTCGAAGGCCATGATCGCCTCGGCGGTCGACGAGAAGGTGCGACCGGCGCCCTTCACGTTCTCGCGGTCCGAGGTCAGGAAGAACAGACCGAGCACCATGTCCTGGGTCGGCATGGTGACGGGGCGACCGTCGGCCGGCTTCAGGATGTTGTTCGAGGACAGCATCAGGATGCGGGCCTCGGCCTGCGCCTCCGCGGAGAGCGGCAGGTGGACGGCCATCTGGTCACCGTCGAAGTCCGCGTTGAACGCGGTGCAGACGAGCGGGTGGATCTGGATGGCCTTGCCCTCGACCAGCTGCGGCTCGAAGGCCTGGATGCCGAGGCGGTGCAGGGTGGGCGCACGGTTCAGCAGGACCGGGTGCTCGGCGATGACCTCTTCGAGGACGTCCCACACGACCGGGCGGGCACGCTCGACCATGCGCTTGGCCGACTTGATGTTCTGCGCGTGGTTCAGGTCGACCAGGCGCTTCATCACGAACGGCTTGAAGAGCTCCAGCGCCATGGCCTTCGGCAGACCGCACTGGTGCAGCTTGAGCTGCGGGCCGACGACGATGACCGAACGGGCCGAGTAGTCGACTCGCTTGCCGAGCAGGTTCTGGCGGAAACGACCCTGCTTGCCCTTCAGCATGTCGCTGAGGGACTTCAGCGGGCGGTTGCCCGGGCCGGTGACCGGACGGCCGCGGCGGCCGTTGTCGAACAGCGCGTCGACGGCCTCCTGGAGCATGCGCTTCTCGTTGTTCACGATGATCTCGGGGGCACCGAGGTCGAGAAGCCGCTTCAGGCGGTTGTTGCGGTTGATGACGCGGCGGTACAGGTCGTTCAGGTCGGAGGTCGCGAAGCGGCCACCGTCCAGCTGCACCATCGGACGCAGGTCCGGCGGGATGACCGGGACGCAGTCCAGCACCATGCCGTTGGGCTTGTTGGTGGTCTGCAGGAACGCGGAGACGACCTTGAGGCGCTTGAGCGCACGGGTCTTCTTCTGGCCCTTGCCGGTGCGGATGATCTCGCGCAGGCGCTCGGACTCCTCCGCCAGGTCGAAGGTCTCGAGGCGGTCCTTGAGGGCCGCCGCGCCCATCGAGCCGGAGAAGTAGGTGCCGAAGCGGTCGCGCAGCTCGCGGTAGAGCAGCTCGTCGCCCTCGAGGTCCTGGACCTTGAGGTTCTTGAAGCGGGCCCACACCTCGTCGAGGCGGTCGAGCTCGCGCTGCGCGCGGTCGCGCAGCTGCTTCATCTCGCGCTCGGCGCCCTCGCGCACCTTGCGGCGCACGTCGGCCTTGGCGCCCTCGGCCTCCAGCTCGGCGAGGTCGGTCTCGGCCTTCTTGGCACGGGCCTCGAGGTCGGAGTCGCGGCGGTTCTCGATCTGCTGGCGCTCGACCGAGACGTGCGCCTCCAGGGACGGGAGGTCGCGCTGGCGGCGCTCGTCGTCGACCCAGGTGATCATGTAAGCGGCGAAGTAGATGACCTTCTCGAGGTCCTTCGGCGCCAGGTCCAGCAGGTAGCCCAGGCGGGACGGGACACCCTTGAAGTACCAGATGTGGGTGACCGGGGCGGCCAGCTCGATGTGGCCCATCCGCTCGCGGCGCACCTTGGCGCGGGTCACCTCGACGCCGCAGCGCTCGCAGATGATGCCCTTGAAGCGGACGCGCTTGTACTTACCGCAGTAGCACTCCCAGTCCCGGGTGGGGCCGAAGATCTTCTCGCAGAAGAGCCCGTCCTTTTCCGGCTTCAGGGTGCGGTAGTTGATGGTCTCCGGCTTCTTGACCTCGCCGTGGGACCACTGGCGGATGTCGTCGGCGGTGGCCAGGCCGATGCGGAGCTCGTCGAAGAAGTTGACGTCAAGCACTGGTCGTCAAGCCCTCTTTCGTAAGTCGAGAGTCGTTCGTGTGGTCTGAGGGGGGCCTGGGGGCGGGCCGGCCGCTGCTGCGGCCGGCCCGACCTCCGTCAGACCTCTTCGACGCTGCTCGGCTCGCGCCGGGACAGGTCGATGCCGAGCTCCTCGGCGGCGCGGAACACGTCCTCGTCGGAGTCCCGCATCTCGATGGACTGGCCGTCCGAGGACAGCACCTCCACGTTGAGGCAGAGCGACTGCATTTCCTTGATGAGGACCTTGAAGGACTCGGGAATGCCGGGCTCGGGGATGTTCTCGCCCTTGACGATGGCCTCGTAGACCTTGACTCGGCCGAGGACGTCGTCGGACTTGATGGTGAGGAGCTCCTGGAGCGCGTAGGCCGCGCCGTACGCCTCGAGGGCCCACACCTCCATCTCACCGAAGCGCTGACCACCGAACTGCGCCTTACCACCGAGCGGCTGCTGGGTGATCATCGAGTACGGACCGGTCGAACGGGCGTGCAGCTTGTCGTCGACCAGGTGGTGCAGCTTGAGGATGTACATGTAGCCGACCGAGACCGGCATCGGGAACGGCTCGCCGGAGCGGCCGTCGAACAGGCGGGCCTTGCCGGTGGAGTTCACCAGGCGCTCACCGTCACGGGTGAGGGTGGTGTTGTCCAGCAGGCCGGTGATCTCGTCCTCGCGGGCGCCGTCGAAGACCGGGGTGGCGAGGTTGGTGCCACCCTCGACCTGGTCGGCGCCGATCGCCTGGAGGCGCTGGGCCCACTCGTCGGCGAGGCCGGAGACGTCCCAGCCCTGCTTGGCGAGCCACCCGAGGTGGATCTCCAGGACCTGTCCCGGGTTCATTCGGGACGGGACACCCAGCGGGTTGAGGATGATGTCGACCGGGGTGCCGTCCTCGAGGAAGGGCATGTCCTCGACCGGGAGGATCTTGGAGATGACACCCTTGTTGCCGTGACGGCCGGCGAGCTTGTCACCGTTGGTGATCTTGCGCTTCTGGGCCACGTAGACGCGGACCAGCTGGTTGACACCCGGGGGGAGCTCGTCGCCCTCCTCGCGGTCGAACACGCGCACGCCGATGACCTTGCCGGACTCACCGTGCGGGACCTTCAGCGAGGTGTCGCGGACCTCACGGGCCTTCTCGCCGAAGATCGCGCGGAGCAGGCGCTCCTCGGGGGTCAGCTCGGTCTCGCCCTTCGGGGTGACCTTGCCGACCAGGATGTCGCCGGTGACGACGTCGGCGCCGATGCGGATGATGCCGCGCTCGTCGAGGTCGGCCAGGACCTCCTCGGAGACGTTCGGGATGTCCCGGGTGATCTCCTCGGGGCCGAGCTTGGTGTCACGGGCGTCGACCTCGTGCTCCTCGATGTGGATCGAGGAGAGGACGTCGTCCTGCACGAGGCGCTGCGACAGGATGATCGCGTCCTCGTAGTTGTGACCCTCCCACGACATGAACGCCACGAGCAGGTTCTTGCCGAGGGCCATCTCGCCCTCGTCGGTGCACGGGCCGTCGGCCAGCACCTGGTTGACCTCGACCCGGGCGCCCTCGTCCACGAGCACCTTCTGGTTGAAGGCGGTGCCCTGGTTGGAGCGGGTGAACTTGGCGGCGCGGTACGTGGTGTACGTGCCGTCGTCGTTGGCCACGGTGACGTAGTCGGCCGAGACCTCCTGCACCACACCGGCCTTCTCGGCGGTGATCACGTCGGCGGCGTCGACCGCGCAGCGGTACTCCATGCCGGTACCGACCAGCGGGGCCTCGCTCTTCAGCAGCGGCACCGCCTGGCGCATCATGTTCGAGCCCATGAGCGCGCGGTTGGCGTCGTCGTGCTCGAGGAACGGGATCATGGCGGTCGCGACCGACACCATCTGGCGCGGCGAGACGTCCATGTAGTCGATCTCGGAGCCCGGGATGTAGTCGATCTCGCCGCCACGGCGGCGGACCAGGACGCGAGGCTCGGCGAAGTGCAGGTCCGCGGTCAGCGGCGCGTTCGCCTGGGCGATGACGAAGCGGTCCTCCTCGTCGGCGGTCAGGTAGTCGACCTTCTCGGTGACCACACCGTCGACGACCTTGCGGTACGGCGTCTCGATGAAGCCGAACGCGTTGACCCGGCCGTACGAGGCCAGCGAGCCGATCAGACCGATGTTCGGGCCTTCGGGGGTCTCGATGGGGCACATGCGGCCGTAGTGCGAGGGGTGCACGTCTCGGACCTCGAAGCCGGCCCGCTCACGGGACAGACCACCGGGGCCGAGGGCGGACAGACGGCGCTTGTGGGTCAGGCCCGACAGCGGGTTCGTCTGGTCCATGAACTGCGACAGCTGGCTGGTGCCGAAGAACTCCTTGATGGAGGCGACGACCGGCCGGATGTTGATCAGGGTCTGCGGCGTGATCGCCTCGACGTCCTGGGTGGTCATGCGCTCGCGCACGACGCGCTCCATGCGGGCGAGACCCGTACGGACCTGGTTCTGGATGAGCTCGCCGACGTTGCGCAGGCGACGGTTGCCGAAGTGGTCGATGTCGTCGACCTCGACCACGATGTCGCGGCCCTCGCCGTCACGCCACTCGGTCTCGCCCGCGTGCAGCTTCACCAGGTACTTGATCGCACCGATGATGTCGGGCTCGGTGAGCACGCCGGAGTCCAGCGACTCGGCGTTGCCCAGCTTGCGGTTGACCTTGTAGCGGCCGACCTTGGCCAGGTCGTAGCGCTTCGGGTTGAAGTACAGGTTCTCCAACAGCGTCTGCGCGGCCTCGCGCGTCGGCGGCTCGCCCGGACGCAGCTTGCGGTAGATGTCCAGCAGCGCGTCGTCCTGGCCCTGGGTGTGGTCCTTCTCCAGGGTGTTGCGCATCGACTCGTACTCGCCGAACTCCTCGAGAATCATCTCGTTGGTCCAGCCGAGGGCCTTGAGCAGCACGGTGACGGACTGCTTGCGCTTGCGGTCGATGCGGACGCCGACCATGTCGCGCTTGTCGATCTCCATCTCCAGCCAGGCACCACGCGAGGGGATGACCTTGCAGGAGTAGATCTCCTTGTCGGAGACCTTGTCCAGGGTGGAGTCGAAGTACACACCCGGGGAGCGGACCAGCTGCGACACGACGACACGCTCGGTGCCGTTGATCACGAACGTGCCCTTGTGGGTCATGAGCGGGAAGTCGCCCATGAAGACCGTCTGAGACTTGATCTCACCGGTCTCGTTGTTGGTGAACTCGGCCGTGACGAAGAGCGGGGCCGCGAACGTGAAGTCGCGGTCCTTGCACTCGTCAATGGAGTTCTTCGGCGGCTCGAAACGGTGGTCGCGGAAGGTCAGCGACATCGACCCACTGAAGTCCTCGATCGGCGAGATCTCCTCGAAGATCTCCTCCAGACCGGACTTGGTGGGGACGTCCTGACCAGACTCCAGCGCCTGCTCGACCCGGGACTTCCAGGCCGCGTTGCCGAGCAGCCAGTCAAAGCTCTCGGTCTGCAGGGCCAGGAGGTTGGGGACCTCGAGGGGCTCCTTGATCTTCGCGAAGGAGACGCGGAGCGGGGCGGTGGATGCGGCGGAATTGTTCGAGGCGTTGCGCGGCGCGGCCAAGAGGGGGGTCCTTCCGAGGGCTCGGAGCTCACTACGCGCGTACCAGCCGGGCCTGCTTGGGCTTGGTGCCGCCTCCCTCGCCACTGGCCTCCGCCGGGGTCGAAACCCCAGGTCAGAGCCGCTTTGCGGAGGCGGTGCCAGACCCCTTCAGGGCAACGCAAACTCCGGGCGACGAGTCACGGAGCAGCTAACAGGCAGCGCAAAGGGACAGTGTAGCCAATGGCGACACTGCTGTCCAGCTCTGATTCGGAGACCGAATCGGAGACTCCTCCCGGTAGCCGGCGGACGCGGACGCCCGCCGGGTACTGCTCTAACTCACGTGGAGTCATTTCCCGCCGGTGCCGCTGGTTATGCATCCAACGGCGAACCAACCGGGCGGACTCGCGCCTTGAGAATCGCGCGCCTCGCCGGGTTCGTCAAGGGCCCGCAGGCGGTGCGGGCCTCGACCGGTCTATCGGTCCGGACCGCCTCGGCGTTACAGGATCCGCGGTGGGCCACCCTCGATGATCGTGATCACCATACCCCCCGGCACCGACGGTGCCGAGTGCTCTCCCGGCCACGCCGGCGGGCCCTACCGGCCGGTCGGGGGAACGCGGCCGGGCACGGCCCCGGCGGCGCCCGGAAGCGGCCCGGAAACGCGAAAAAGCCGGGCCGACCACCCGCAAGGGTGATCGGCCCGGCTTCAGGCCCCCTCAGAGGGGGCGAGAAGTCACTTGACGGTGACCTTGGCGCCGGCACCCTCGAGGGCGGCCTTGGCCTTCTCGGCAACGTCCTTGGCAACCTTCTCCAGGACCTTGGCACCAGCGGTGTCAACGAGGTCCTTGGCCTCCTTCAGGCCGAGGGAGGTCAGGGTGCGCACCTCCTTGATGACCTGGATCTTCTTGTCGCCGGCACCCTCGAGGATGACGTCGAACTCGTCCTGCTCCTCGACGGCCTCAGCGGCGGCACCGGGAACGCCGGCGGCGGCGATGGCGACCGGGGCGGCAGCGGTGACGTCGAACTTCTCCTCGAAGGCCTTCACGAAGGCAGCGAGCTCGATGAGGGTGAGCTCCTCGAACTGCGCGAGCAGCTCGTCCTGGGTCAGCTTCGCCATGATGGCGTCCTTCCACTAAATCGGCAGGTTGGTGCCGGATGTACGGGTGGGGCGGGCGTACGGGCCCGCAGCGAGGCCGGAGCCTGCCGAATTACTCGGCGGCAGCGTCCTCGGCGGCGGGAGCCGGCGTACCGGCACCGCCCTGCTCGACCTTGTCGCGCAGCGCGTCCACAGTGCGGACGAGCTTCGACGGCAGGGCCTGGAAGAGCGCGGCAGCCTGGGACTGCTTGGCCTTCAGGGCACCCGCCAGCTTGGCGAGCAGCACCTCGCGGGACTCGAGGTCCGCGAGCTTCTTGATCTCATCGGCGGACAGCGCCTTGCCGTCAAGGACACCGCCCTTGATGATGAGAGCGGGGTTCTCCTTGGCGAAGTCACGCAGAGCCTTCGCCGACTCCACCGGGTCACCGGTGACGAAGGCAACAGCCGTCGGACCACTGAACAGGTCGTCGAGCTCCGTGATCCCGACCTCATTGGCCGCGATCTTGGTCAGCGTGTTCTTCACCACGGCGTACTCGGCGTTGTCGCCGAGCGAGCGACGCAGGGTCTTGACCTGCTTCACCGAGAGACCGCGGTACTCGGTCAGCAGCGCCGCGGAGGAGCCACGGAACTTGTCCGTGATCTCGGCGACGGCAGCAGCCTTGTCGGGCCTGGCCATAGGCTTACGCCTCCTTCCGTGATGTCGAAGTCGGGCCGACCGCGAAAGTCGACCTGGGTCGCCGTGGACCGACCGGACGGAAGGAAAGCTCCTGCGAAAATGCAACGAGCCCCGGTGCGCAGGGGCACGGGGCTCGGAACGACCTCGACGGGCGGCCGCGCGAACGCGGAACCCGGAAGTCGAAGCTCCAGACACACCTGCGCGGGCTGCCTGCGACGAAGCGCAGATCCTTCGGCCACCGGATCCCTGACGGGCTCGCGGCGACAACCAGCGGTCTTTGGCTTCCGCCAGATTAGCCGGAGCCGTCCGCGAGGTGCAAATCGCCCTCGGACGGAGCATCCCCGGAGCCCGGCGCGCACGGGTCGGCGGCCCGGCGGCTCAGCGGGCCAGCGACTCAGCGGGCCAGCGGGGAGACCGTCAGGACGCCGGTGTCCACGGTGTCCGTCTCGGCCGGCGCCTGGGCCGAGAGCAGCGCCCCGGCGAAGTCGGTGTAGAGCACCGAGTCGTCCGCCCGGCCGCTGTCCCCGCTGCCGGTGCGCTGGAGCCGGACCAGCTGGTCCTTGTCGTTGAGCCAGAGGTCCAGGGTGAGCGACAGCGATCCGCCGGGCGCGAGCGCGGCCCGCAGGCCGTCCCGGCGGGACTGGGTCAGCTGGGTCTGGGCCGCCGCGTACTTCTCGGCGGTGGTGGAGACCCGGTAGTGCTCGACGGTCGAGTCCTCGTACTTCTCCTCGCCGACGAAGACCGGGTCGGTCCCCTCGGCGGTGGCCGCCGTCAGCGCCTCGACCGGGTTCAGCAGGTCGATCAGCCCGGCGTACGGCACCTCCTTGTGGCCGTCCGGGTCCGCGGGGACGGTGAAGCGCTCCCAGTGCTTGCCGCCCTGCCGGGCCGCGGTGGCGGCGTCCCCGCCCTGGTAGGCCACGGTGTCCACGACGATCAGCTGGTCGGCCTCGGCCGGGGTGGAGCGCTTGATCTGGAGCGCGGTCTTGGGCTGCCAGAACAGCGGGCCGGATCCGGCGTCGGCGCCGAGCCGGTAGCTGACCTTGGCCCGGCGGGCGGTCTGCATGGCCAGCTGGGCGGAGAGCAGCACCCCGTGCGGCGAGCGGTCGGTCGGCTTGGCCTGGGCGCTCGGGGAGGCGGCGGAGGGCACGGCGCTGGTCGGGGTCGGGCTGCCGGTCGGCGTGGCGGTCGCTCCCCCGCCGTCGCAGCCGCTCAGCCCGCCCGCCAGCAGGACGACGACGGCCGCTGCCGCCAACCGCTGCCGTCCCGCCATCGTCCGTTTCCCCTCTCGCCCGGCCCCGTCCGACGGCGGCCTCGTCCGGCCACCTTGTCACCCGTTCCCGATCGGCCCGGTGGCGGCCCCCTCGCCGGAGGCCGTCACTGCGGCCGGGTCCACCGGGTCGGCCGAGTCCGGTGGCGGCCCGACGGCTCGGAGGGTCAGCTGCTGCTGTCCTTGCCGAGCTTCGCCAGGGCAGCCGCCTCCACGACGTCGGAGGCGGTCGGCGCGGCGGTGTCGACCGCGGTTCCGTAGTCCGAGTAGAGGACCGAGGCCTTGAACGCGCCCGCCTTGGTCGCGCCGCTCTCGGTCCGCTTGACCACCAGCTGGTCGGCGTCGACCCAGACGTCGACCTGCTCGCTGGTGATGCCGCCCGCGGCCAGCTTCTGCTTGAGCTGGTCGAGCTTCTCCTGGCTCAGGCCCTTGCTGCTGGACGCGCCGGCGATCTCGTCGGCGTTGAGCACACCGGAGTAGTGCGTGGTGGCCTTGCCGCCCACCGTCTCCTGGCCGACCTCGGCGACCTTGCCGGTCGCGATCAGCAGGCGCACGGCCTCGACCGGGTCCGCGTCCTTGAACTGGTTCGCACTGGTGCCACCGGACGCCTTGGCCAGGTCGGCGGTGCCGTAGTGCACCCAGTGCTTCCCGCCCAGGGCCTCGACCGCGTCACCGCCGATGTGCAGGTACATCCCGTCCTTGGCGAAGCGGTACGGCGCGGACTCGCTGCCCGTGAGGACCGCGATCATCTTGCCCATCGGGGAGCCCGACATGTCCATCGTGAGGTCGCCCTGGAGGCCGTCGGCCCAGGAGATCGCGCCCGTGCCCTTCATGGCGATGTCGCCGATGGTGATGGTCTCGTCGACCTTGGCCGACTTGGCGGCGCTGGTCTTCTGGGTGACCTGCTCCAGGTAGACCGCCGGGCTGACCTTCTCCGGCTTGGCGCCACCGGTCGGGGCGGCGGCCGACGGGGTGGCCGAGGTCGCGGCGGCCGTGGTCGGCGCGGCCGGGGCGGCCTTCTTGTCGTTGCTGTCGTTGCAGGCGGTCGCGGTCAGCGCCAGAGCGGCGAGGACGACGGCGACGGCGGTCTTGCGGGTTCCAGCCATGATTCCCCCCTGAGGACCCCGGGGCGCGTGGTGCGCCCGGGGCGGTAGCCGGCTGTTGCTGGTGGGCTCGGTGTCCGGGCCCGGCCTGATCAGCCGAGAGGCTTGAGCGGCTTGAGCGGGTCGGCCGTCGGCGCGGCGGCCGGGGCGAGGCGCGGAGCGCGCGTGGAGCCACCCCCGTGAGATCCGAACCCCCGTGGAAGAGCCGACGATCAGCTCTTCTCATCTTCTTCTCACGCGGACTCTAACGGATCCGCGAATCCCCCACCCACCAGATATCCCCTCCCGGTCATCCGCCCGCGGCGGGCGTCGCGTCCGCCGCGCCGGGAGCCGAGACGTCCGTCGTGGTCACCGTGGTTCCGGCGCTCCCCCTGACCGTCTCGCGCAGCCGGAGCAGCCGCATCCCGGGCCCGACCCAGACGTCGTACCCGATCGCCGTCACCCCGTGCCGCCGGTACCAGTCCAGCGTGGACGCACGCTGCTGCGCACTCAACTCCCCGTCCTTGCCGAACAGTTCGTCCACCGGCGCGGAGCCCTGGTAGTGCGCCGCGGTCACCCCGGCCAGCTGCTCGCCGCCGAGCGAGCCGAGCTTGACGCCCTGCGCGACGTCGTACGCCCGGCCACCCGGGCTGCTGATCAGCGCGGTCGTCCAGCCGCCCGCGAAGCCGCCCGGGCCGGCGCCCGCCGCGGGGTCGGCCGACTCGGCGGTGCTCCGCTCCGCGTGCTTGGTCGCACCGCCCTGGTACACGAGGTCGAGCGCACCGTCCTTCAGCGTCAGCCGTCCGCTGCCCAGCTCGTCGGTCACGGTCAGCGCGGCCTCGTCCGCGGCGCCCCAGACCAGCGTGCCGCTCGCGGTGCGCCGGCCGCCCGGGCCCTCCTGGAGCACGTCGATCCGGGCGCTGCCGGCGTCGTCCAGCGTCTGCGCGGCCGTGAGCACCACCTGCCTCGGCGGCACCGGCGCGGGCTCCCCGGGGGTGGCGGTGGTCGGGGCGGCCAGCAGGCTGCACCCGGTGGTGGTGGCGAGCAGCAGCGCGGCTGCCGCGAGAACGGTGGGGCGAGGGACGGGTGGCACGGCACACTCCGGCGGTCACGGCTTCTCCACGTGGTCTGACCGGCAGAGCGTACGACGCTTCGGCCGACCGTTCCCATCCGCCGGCGGCCCGGTCCGGCGACCGGTGCGCCGCCCGTCGCGCGCCGCGGGAACGACGGCGGGCCCGCACCCCTGGTGAAGGGGGTGCGGGCCCGCCGTACGGACTGCTCTAGAGCACTGGGGCTCAGACCGCGGCCGGGTCCTCCTCGACGAGGAGGTTGCGGGTGCGGTTCGGGTCCACCAGGATGCCGGGGCCCATGGTGGTCGAGAACGCGGTCTTCTTGATGTAGCGGCCCTTGGCGGCGGACGGCTTGGCGCGGAGCACCTCGTCCAGCGCGGCGGCGTAGTTCTCGACCAGCTGCTCGTCGGTGAAGGAGGCCTTACCGATGATGAAGTGCAGGTTCGAGTGCTTGTCGACGCGGAACTCGATCTTGCCGCCCTTGATCTCGTTGACGGCCTTCGCGACGTCCGGGGTCACGGTGCCGGTCTTCGGGTTCGGCATCAGACCACGGGGACCGAGCACGCGGCCCAGGCGGCCGACCTTGCCCATGAGGTCCGGGGTGGCGACGACGGCGTCGAAGTCCAGGCGACCCTTGGCGACCTCGTCGATGAGCTCGTCGGAACCGACGATGTCGGCGCCCGCAGCACGCGCGGCCTCGGCACGCTCGCCGGTCGCGAAGACCAGGACCCGAGCGGTCTTACCGGTGCCGTGCGGGAGGATCACGGTGCTGCGGACCATCTGGTCGGCCTTGCGCGGGTCGACGCCCAGACGCATGGCGACCTCGACGGTGCCGTCGAACTTGGTGGTGCTGGTCGCCTTGGCGAGGCGGACGGCCTCGAGGGGGGCGTAAAGGCGCTCGCGGTCGACCTGGGCGTCCGCGGCCTTCAGGGCCTTGCTGCGCTTCATGGCTGCTCCTGAATGGTGAATGGAGTTGTGGTGTCTCGGGCCTGCGCGGGCCCTACCACAGAGGACAAGGGGGCTTTTCAGCCCTCGACGGTGATGCCCATCGACCGGGCGGTGCCGGCGATGATCTTCTCCGCCGCGTCCAGGTCGTTGGCGTTCAGGTCGGGCATCTTGGTCGTGGCGATCTCGCGGACCTGGGCGCTGCTGAGCTTGGCGACCTTGGTCTTGTGCGGCTCGCTGGAGCCCTTGTCGATACCGGCGGCCTTCAGGATGAGGCGCGCGGCCGGCGGCGTCTTCGTGATGAAGGTGAAGGAACGGTCGTCGTAGACCGTGATCTCCACCGGCACGATCATGCCGCGCTGCGACTCGGTCGCAGCGTTGTAGGCCTTGCAGAACTCCATGATGTTGACGCCGTGCTGACCCAGCGCGGGGCCGACCGGCGGCGCGGGGTTGGCCGCACCGGCGTTGATCTGGAGCTTGATAAGCCCCGTGATCTTCTTCTTCTTGGGAGGCATGTCTCTCCGGGTCCTTCCGAGAGGTGATTGCTGGTGCGTGCGGAGCCGGGGCGACACCCGGCCGCCAGCACACACATCGGACCAGGCTAACGCGTCCGCGCCGCTGGACCAAAACGGATTCGGGGCAGGGCCCTCGGCCCCGCCCCGAATCCGAAGACCGTATGACTAGTTCTTCTGGATCTGGTCGAAGGAGAGCTCGACCGGGGTCTCCCGGCCGAAGATCTCGACCAGGCCCTTGACCTTCTTCGAGTCCGGGTTGATCTCGTTGATGGTCGCCTGGAGGGTCGCGAACGGACCGTCGGTGACGGTGACCGAGTCGCCGACCTCGAAGTCCAGCACCTGGATCTCGCTCGGCTTGACCGGCGAGGGCTTGCCGGCCTCCTTGGCCGCCTGGCGCTCGACGTCCGGGGCGAGCATCTTGACGACCTCGTCCAGGGTCAGCGGGTACGGGTCGTAGGCGTTGCCGACGAAGCCGGTGACACCCGGGGTGTTGCGCACGACGCCCCAGGACTCCGGGGTGAGGTCCATGCGCACCAGGACGTAGCCGGGGAGCTTGTTCTGGCGGATGGTCTTGCGGTCGCCGTTCTTGATCTGGACGACCTCCTCCTGCGGCACCTCGGCCTGGAAGATGTACTCCTCGACGTTCAGCGAGACGGCGCGCTGCTCCAGGTTCTGCTTCACCCGGTTCTCGTAGCCGGCGTAGGTGTGGATCACGTACCACTCGCCCGGCATGAAGCGCAGGTCCTCGCGGAACTTGGCGACCGGGTCGACCTCGACGGCCTCCTCCTCGGCCTCCTCCTCGGCCTCGGTCTCGGTCTCGGTCTCCTCGGCGGCCTCGACCTCGCCCTCCACGTGCAGCGCGGCCTCCTCGGCGGGCTCGCCGGCCTCGGCCTCGTCGTACGCCTCGACCTCGTCCTCGTCGCTGTCCGCGGCGTCCACGATCTGCTCGGCGGACTCGACGTCGTCAGCCAGCTCGGCCGCGTCCAGCTCGGCGGCGACATCCGCCTCGCGGACGGTCTCGTCGGCGTCGTACAGGGGGGACTCAGACACGGTGGCTGCTTCTTTCCTGGAGATGGTGAAGGTGGCGCGCTCCGCGACCGGCCCGGCGTGCGGCCGCTCGCGCGGGCGCCAGGTGAGGTCTCGGAGACTTCAACAGTACCGAGTCCACGGTAGCCGCGCGTACGTCCGGCGCCGACAGCTCGACCCGGACCGAAGAATCGGCCCGGGTCGGGAGACTGTTGCGGAGGTGGGCGGTCGGATCAGCCGAAGACCAGGAGGCTCAGCTTGGAGAAGCCGTAGTCCAGGCCCGCCACGAAGGCCATCACGACCACGACGAACGTGACCACGACGGCGGTGTAGTTGGTGAGTTCGCCCCGGGAAGGCCAGACGACCTTGCGCAGTTCGGCGATGATCTGGCGGTAGAACAGGCCGATCCGCGCGAACAGGCCCTTCTTGGCCCGCTTGCCGGACTTCTTGTTTCCGCGCTTGCCCGACGCCTCGGCAGAGGTGGCCTCCGCGGCGCTGTCGGCACCCTCGGGGTTGCCGCTCTCAGGCGTTGCGGTGGAGCCCGTGGTCTCCGTCACTCGTCCTCACCTGAATCCGGGTCCTGCCGGACTTCGCCGCGCACCCGGTGGGGCACGACCGGCCGGCTAGCGGTGCTGATCGGTGCCATCTCCGCATCAAGCCCGCTCACTCCTGTGGAGCGAACGGGCTGAAAACGGATCTAGCAGCAGGGCAAGAGGGACTCGAACCCCCAACCGCCGGTTTTGGAGACCGGTGCTCTACCAATTGAGCTATTGCCCTACGGCGCCTCGCGGCTCCGGTGGCGACCAACCTACCGCATCTCCCCCCGCTGTCTGCACAGGCGGTGAAAGCTCCGGATCTTTTCGGCTGGCCGTCGAGCAGTGAGTGTACGTGGTCGAGGGGTGTTTGGTCGAACCTCTTCCTCCGGACCGGGCGGCCGGCCGCCGGATGTCCGGCACGGCGGGGCTCCCGCCGGGGGATCGCCGGGGCCGCGATGCGGACGGAAACGTACGGATGCCGATACCCCGATGCCCGGTCCGTCCGGGTTCTGCGACCATGCAGGCATGAGCGCTTCCACCCCGCAGCCCGACCAGTCCATCCGCCCCGCCGACCGCCGGGTCTCCGCCCGCATCGGCGCGATCGCCGAGTCCGCGACCCTCGCCGTGGACGCCAAGGCCAAGGCCCTCAAGGCCGCCGGGCGCCCGGTCATCGGCTTCGGCGCCGGCGAGCCCGACTTCCCGACGCCGGACTACATCGTCGAGGCGGCCGTCGAGGCCTGCCGCGACCCGAAGAACCACCGTTACACCCCGGCGGGTGGCCTGCCCGAGCTGAAGGCCGCGATCGCCGCCAAGACGCTGCGCGACTCCGGCTACGAGGTGGACGCCTCCCAGGTGCTGGTCACCAACGGCGGCAAGCAGGCGATCTACGAGGCCTTCGCGGCGATCCTGGACCCGGGCGACGAGGTCATCATCCCGGCCCCGTACTGGACCACCTACCCGGAGTCGGTCCAGCTGGCCGGCGGTGTCCCGGTGGAGGTCGTCTCCGACGAGACCACCGGCTACAAGGTCTCGGTCGAGCAGCTGGAGGCCGCCCGCACCGAGAACACCAAGGTGGTGCTGTTCGTCTCGCCGTCCAACCCGACCGGCGCGGTGTACACCGAGGCCGAGGCCGAGGCGATCGGCCGCTGGGCGCTGGAGCACGGCCTGTGGGTGCTCACCGACGAGATCTACGAGCACCTGGTGTACGGCGACGCGACCTTCACCTCGCTGCCGGCCCTGCTGCCCGAGCTGGCCGACAAGTGCGTCGTGGTCAACGGCGTGGCCAAGACCTACGCGATGACCGGCTGGCGGGTGGGCTGGGTGATCGGCCCCAAGGACGTCATCAAGGCCGCGACCAACCTCCAGTCGCACGCCACCTCGAACGTCTCCAACGTCGCCCAGCGCGCCGCCCTGGCCGCCGTCGCCGGCGACCTGGACGCGGTGGCCGAGATGCGCGAGGCCTTCGACCGCCGCCGCAAGACCATCGTGCGGATGCTCAACGAGATCGAGGGCGTGCTCTGCCCCGAGCCCGAGGGCGCCTTCTACGCCTACCCGTCGGTCAAGGGCCTGCTGGGCAAGGAGATCCGCGGCCGGCGCCCGCAGACCTCCGGCGAGCTGGCCGCCCTGATCCTGGACGAGGCCGAGGTCGCGGTCGTCCCGGGCGAGGCCTTCGGCACCCCCGGTTACCTGCGGCTCTCCTACGCGCTCGGCGACGCCGACCTGGTCGAGGGCGTCAGCCGGGTGCAGAAGCTGCTCGGCGAGGCCCGCGACTGACCCAGGCATCAACCTGACATTCGGGATTCACCCGACACGCCGCCTCCTTTCACCCCTTCAGGGGATCGAAAGGAGGCGGTTCCCGTTCGGGGGCCGTATACGGCAGTATTCGCGAATGGAACGCCTGTTGAATCCGCGAGACGTCAGGGGCCTCCCGAAGGCCCACCTGCACCTGCACTTCACCGGCTCGATGCGCCCCGCCACCCTCCTGGAACTGGCCGACAAGCACGGCGTCCGGCTGCCGGAGGCGCTCAGCTCCGGCGAGCCGCCCCGGCTGCGGGCCACCGACGAGCGGGGCTGGTTCCGCTTCCAACGGCTGTACGACACCGCCCGCTCGGTGCTGCGGGACGAGGAGGACATCCGCCGGCTGGTCCTGGAGACCGCCGAGGACGAGCGGCGGGACGGATCCCGCTGGCTGGAGATCCAGGTCGACCCGACCTCGTACGCGCCCCGGCTGGGCGGGCTGATCCCCGCGCTGGAGCTGATCCTGGACGCGGTCGAGCACGCCGCCGCGGCCACCGGGGTGGGTATCCGGGTGCTGGTCGCGGCCAACCGGATGAAGTCCCCGATGGACGCCCGGACGCTGGCCCGGCTGGCCGTCCGCTACGCCGACCGCGGGGTGGTCGGCTTCGGCCTCTCCAACGACGAGCGCCGGGGCCTGGCCCGGGACTTCGACCGGGCCTTCGCCATCGCCCGCAACGGCGGGCTGCTGGCGGCCCCGCACGGCGGCGAGCTGGCCGGCCCGGAGTCCGTCCGGGACTGCCTGGACGACCTGGGCGCCGCCCGGATCGGCCACGGCGTGCGGGCCGCCGAGGACCCTCGCCTGATGGAGCGGCTGGCGGACCGGCAGGTCACCTGCGAGGTCTGCCCGTCCTCGAACGTCTCGCTCGGCGTCTACGAGCACCCCGAGGAGGTGCCGCTGCGCCGGCTCTTCGACGCAGGGGTGCCGCTCGCCCTGGGTGCGGACGACCCGCTGCTGTTCGGCAGCCGGCTGGCCGCCCAGTACGAGCTGGTCCGGGACGTGCTGGGCTTCTCCGACGCCGAACTCGCCGAACTGGCCCGGCAGTCGGTGCGCGGCTCGGTCGCGCCGGAGGCGGTCCGCAAGGAGCTGCTGGCGGACATCGACGGCTGGCTGGTCGGCGACCGCGCCCCCGCGGAGGCGGCCGCCGTACCCGTCTGAGGCCCGGACTAGAGCTTGACGCCCACCATCACCGGCTCGTTCACCAGCTCCACCCCGAAGGCCTCGCGGACCCCGTCCCGGATCTCCCGGGCGAGCGCCAGCAGGTCCTCGGCGGTGGCCGAACCGCGGTTGGTGAGTGCCAGGGTGTGCTTGGTGGAGAGCGTCGCCGGGCCGCTGCCGTAGCCCTTGCCGAAGCCCGCCTTGTCGATCAGCCAGGCCGCCGAGGTCTTGGTGCAGCCCTCCGGGGCCGGGTAGGCGGGGGCGTTCTCGGCCCCCGGGCGGGTGCGGAAGGACTCGTACTGCGCGGCCGTGAGCACCGGGTTGGTGAAGAAGGAGCCGGCCGACCAGGTGTCGTGGTCCGCCGGGTCCAGCACCATGCCCTTGCCGGAGCGCAGCTCCAGCACCGCGCCGTACGCCTCGGCCAGCGGCACCCGCTCGCCCTGCTCGACGCCGAAGTGCCGGGCCACCTCGGCGTACTTGACCGGGGTGGAGAGGCCCGCGCGGTCCGCCAGGGCGAACCGCACCCGCAGCACCACGTAGCGGTCCGGCTCGCCCTTGAAGCGGCTGTGCCGGTAGGAGAACGCGCACTCGGCGTTCGAGAGCGTGACCACCGCGTCGGCGGTGCGGTCGTACGCGACCACCTCGGTGATCGACTGCGCGACCTCCTGGCCGTACGCGCCCACGTTCTGCACCGGGGTGGCACCCGCCGAACCGGGGATGCCGGCCAGGAACTCGATGCCCGCCAGCCCGTGGTCCAGCACGGTGCGGCGGACCACCTCGGACCAGGTCTCGCCCGCCGCGACCTCCAGGACGGTGCCGTCCAGGGCGAGGCCCGTGGTGGCGATCCGCAGCGCGGTGCCGGGGAAGCCGGCGTCGCCGATCACCAGGTTGGAGCCGCCGCCGAGGACCAGCAGCGGTTCGCCGGCCGCGTCGGCCTCGCGGACGGCCGCGATCACCTCGTCGTCGGTGTGCGCGGTCACCAGGCGGCGGGCCGGACCGCCGAGCCGGAGCGTGGTCAGCGGGGCGAGGGGGGCGTCGTTTTCTACCAGCACGCCCACCAGCGTACGGGTGGCGGGGACGCCCCCCGGCACCCCCGCCACCCGTCGCTCGCCTCCCGCCGCCCGCCGCGGCTCAGATCCGGGCGGGCTCGGCCGGGCTCCCGGCCCGCTCCCCCTCGGCCTCGACCCGCACCCCGCTGCGCCGCGGGACGAACACCGCGGCGAGCGCCCCGAGCGCGACGGCGGCCGCGCCCACGTACAGCGCGGGCACCAGCCCGTCCGTGAAGGCCTCCGCCGACTGGTAGCCGCCCCGGGCCGAGAACACCGCCGCCAGCACGGCGACCCCGAGCGCCCCGCCGACCTCGCGCATCGCGTTGTTGGCGCCGGAGGCGATCCCCTGCTCCTGCGGCCGGACGCTGGCCATCACCAGCTGGGCGGTCGGGCCGAAGTACAGCGACATGCCGATCCCGCAGATCACGATGGCCGGGAGTTGGGCGACGTAGTCCAGGCCGGTGCTCCCGTCCACGACCAGGCCGAACAGCGCCAGGCCGACGGCCTGCAGCGCCAGCCCGGTGACCACGATCGGCCGGCCGCCGATCCGGTCGGAGAGGATGCCCGCGAGGGGCGAGACCAGCAGCGGCATCGCCGTCCAGGGCAGCATCCGGACGCCCGCCTCCTGCGGGCTGAAGCCGCCGACGCCCTGGAGGTACTGGCTGATCAGGAAGATCGAGCCGAACATCCCGAGGTACATCAGCAGGCTGGCGGCGTTGACGGCCGAGAAGGCCCGGACGCGGAACAGCCGCATCGGCAGCACCGGGTGGGCGGCCACGCTCTGCTCGTACCGGACGAAGGCGGCCAGCAGCAGGACGCCGCCGATCAGGGCGCCGAGGACCAGCGGGCTGGTCCAGCCGTCCGGGTTGCCCCGGATCAGGCCGAGCACGATGCCGAACATCCCCAGGCTGACCAGCACGGTCCCGGGCACGTCCAGGGTCCGGCCGGCTTCGCCCCGGCTCTCGCCGAGCCGCAGGAAGGCCAGCGGCAGCAGGACGAGGCCGACCGGAACGTTCACCCAGAAGATCCACTGCCAGGAGAAGTGCTCGGTCAGCGAGCCGCCGATCAGCGGTCCGGCCGCGACGGCGAGGCCACTGACCCCGGACCAGATGCCGAAGGCCAGTCCCCGCTTGGCCCGGGGCACGGCGGCGGTGAGCAGGGTGAGGGTGAGCGGCATCATCACCGCGGCCCCGACGCCCTGGACGGCCCGGGCGGCGATCAGCTCGCCGATCTCCGGGGAGAGGGCGGCCGCGGCGGAGCCGGCGGTGAAGACGGCCAGGCCGACCAGGAAGATCCGGCGGCGGCCGAAGCGGTCGCCGAGGGCGGCACCGAACATCAGCAGCACCGCGAAGCTCAGGGTGTAGGCGCTGACCGTCCACTCCAGGTCGGACAGCCCGCCTCCGAGTTCCTCGCGGATCGACGGCAGTGCGGTGGTGACCACCAGGTTGTCCAGTGCGGCCATGAAGCTGGCCGCGCTGACGATCACCAGGGTCCAGATCGCGGCTCTGCCCATCGCCGCCGGTTTCTCCGTCATGGTTTCCCCCAGGTTCCTCTAGGTAGTTATCGATCAATAACTTCTGTGGACCGAAAAAAGGCCGCACGGACACCGCCGTGCGGCCGGCCTACGCGGGCGGCCCGCACCCGTCGAAGCCGCCCCAGATCCGGTGGTCCGGCGGATAGCCGAGCGCCACCAGGGTGTTGATCAGCATCCCGTACGCGAAGAACTGCGTGGCGTCCTTCATTCCGCCGCCGATCCGGATCCTGACCCGGTCGAACAGGTCCTCCCACAGCAGCCGGGCGGTCTCCCCCACCTCGTCCTCACCGGCCGCCCTGGCCGCGGACGTCGAGACGTAGAGCTGCATCTGCATCATGAGCTGGTCGCCGTTCTCGACCAGGCCCAGGTACGCGGTGGACATCGCCTCCGCGGCCGCCTCGCCGGACAGCCCGACGGAGGCCTCGTCGAAGACCCGCCAGGTCTCCTCGACGCAGCGCTCGGCGGCCGCGGCGAAGATCGCCTGCTTGCTCGGGAACAGTCGGAACAGGTACGGCTGCGAGACGCCCACCCGGCGGGCGATCGCCTCGGTGGAGGTGCCGTGGTAGCCACCCCGGGCGAACTCGGTCAGGGCGGCCCGGACGACGCTCTCGCGCCGCTCCTCCGCGCTCATCCGGATGCTCGACTTCGCCATGGATCCCAAGTTAGTGGCCAATCACTATCTACGCAAGGCCCGCGCCGGCGGCCGGAGATCCCGTACGGGACCCCGGCCGCCGCGACCCCCTGGGCCGCTCAGCCCAGCCGGACGACGGCCCGGGACATCCCGAGCACCTTCTGGCCGCCCGTGGTGGCCAGCAGGTCGACCTGCACCCGGTGGTCGTCCAGCTTCTTGGCGACCTTGGCCGAGACCTCGACCACCGCGCCGACCCCGTCGTTCGGCACCGGCACCGGACGGGTGAACCGCACGCCGTACTCGACCACCGCGGCCGGGTCGCCGACCCAGTCGGTGACCACCCGGATCGCCTCGGCCATGGTGAACATGCCGTGCGCGATGACGTCCGGCAGGCCGACCTCCAGGGCGAACTTCTCGTTCCAGTGGATCGGGTTGAAGTCGCCCGAGGCGCCCGCGTACCGCACGAGTGCGTCGCGGGTCACCGGGAAGGACCGTGCCGGCAGCTCGGTGCCGACCTCGACCTCGTCGTAGCTGATCGCCATCGCGCTCACTCCCCCGCCTCGTCGGCGGCCCGGGCCACCAGGGTCATGACCGACGTCACCACGTGCTCGCCGGTCGCGTCCGTCACCTCGCCACGCACGGTGAGCACGTCGTTGCCCGCCAGCGACTTGATGTTGTCGATGGTCACCTCGACCGACAGCCGGTCGCCCGCCCGCACCGGGCGGGTGTAGGCGAACTTCTGGTCGCCGTGCACCACCCGGCTGAAGTCCAGGCCCAGCTCCGGGTCCTCGACCACCTGGGCGGCGGCCCGGTAGGTGATCACGAACGGGAAGGTCGGCGGGGCGATCACGTCGGGGTGACCCAGCGCCTTCGCCGCCTCCTGGTCGGCGTACGCCGGGTTGGCGTCACCGATCGCGGTCGCGAACTCGCGGATCTTCTCCCGGCCGACCTCGTACGGCTCGGTGGGCGGGTAGCTACGCCCGATGAAGGAGGGGTCGAGCGCCATGGCGGCTCCTCGGAACGCGGATGGATACGAAAAAACTCCGGGCCGCACCCCCTGTTGAGGAGTGCGGCCCGGAGTCAGAGACCTGATTCACACAGGCCCGGCGCCCTACGTGAGGGTCAGCGGGTCTCGCGGTGCGCGGTGTGCGAGTTGCAGCGGGGGCAGTGCTTCTTCATCTCAAGACGGTCCGGGTCATTACGCCGGTTCTTCTTGGTGATGTAGTTCCGCTCCTTGCACTCCACGCAGGCCAGCGTGATCTTCGGGCGGACGTCGGTGGCAGCCACGGGAGTGCCTTCCTTGGACAACGAATAAGAACACAACAAGAGTAGCCGACCGGGAGTGCGATCTCCCGACCGACTACGCGGGGTAGCGGTGACCGGACTTGAACCGGTGACACAGCGATTATGAGCCGCTTGCTCTACCAACTGAGCTACACCGCCACAGTGATCCGCAGCACAACCGGAGCTGAACCGCTTCACACCCGAGCCCCCATGCGGAATCGAACCGCAGACCTTCTCCTTACCATGGAGACGCTCTACCGACTGAGCTATAGGGGCGAACGAGGAAGAGATTACACGTTTCGCGCCCGGAGGTGAAATCCGTATCCCGCGGCGAAGACCGCAGGTGGGCGAGGTGCACGGACGAACGATCCAAGGCCCGGCGTTCGATCGGCCTGCGAGCCGGGCGGCCCGCCCCGGTACGACTATTGCCCGCCTCCCGGCGACCCGCCCCGCGGGCCCATAGGCTCGTCGCTCATTGATCGGGAGGACTGGCCGGCTGGACGGGCCAGCCGTACGGGGCCGACCGCGCGGGCCGGCCCGAGAAGGAGCCGGCGATGGACAGCGCAGCCGCGGACGGGCCGCACTCCGGGCCCGGACCGGCGGCCAACCCACTCGGGCACGGCCCCGTCCTGCTGCTCACCGACGCCCGGCTGGCCGACGGCCGCGTGGTGGACGTCCGGATCAGCGGCGACCGGATCCAGGCGGTCGGCACCGCCGGCAGCCTCGGCCCGCTGCCCGCCCTGCCCGGCACACCCACCGTCACCACCGGCGCCCGGATCGACCTGCGGGGCTACCTGCTGCTCCCGGCCCCCGCCGAGGCGCACGCCCACTACGACGCCGCCTTCTCCGCCGCCCTGCCCACCCCGCCGCCGGACAGCCCGGCCGACCTCACCCGCCGGATCACCGAGGCCGCGCTCACCTCGCTCGGCTACGGCGCCACCGCCCAGCGCACCCACGTCCGGATCGGCGACGTGCACGGCCTGGACCGGCTGGAGGCGGTGCTGACCGCCCGGCAGGCACTGCGCGGGCTGGCCGAGCTCCAGGCCGTGGCGATGCCCCGGCTGCTCACCGGACGGGCCGGCGCGGACGGGCGGGCCCAGCTGCGCGAGGCGCTCAAGCTCGGCGCCACGGCGGCCGGCGGCTGCCCGGAGCTGGACCCGGACCCGGCGGGGTACGTCCAGCTGCTGCTGGAGGCCGCCCGGGAGGCGGACTGCTCGGTGGACCTGCACACCGACGCCGAGGACGCGCCCCGGCTGGCCCGGCTGGTCGGGGCGCTGGCGCCGCTGCGGCCGAGGGTGACGCTCGGCCCGTGCGGGGCGCTGGCCCGGGGCGCGGCGACGGTGCTGGCGACCGCCGGGGTGCGGGTGGTCTGCCTGCCGCAGAACGGCTGCTGCACCGGGCTGGAGGGCCGGGCGACGGGCCTGCGGCCGGGCCTGGTACGGGAGTTGGCCGCCGCTCGGGTGCCGCTGGCGGCGGGCAGCGGGGCGCTGCGCGATCCGTCCAACCCGGTCGGCCGGGCGGATCCGCTGGAGTCGGCCTATCTGCTGGCCGCGGGTGGGGAGTCGGACCCGGAGGCGGCGTACGACGCGGTGGCGAACCAGGCCCGGGCGGTGCTCGGCCTGCCGCCGGTCCGGGTGGACGCCGGGTTCCCGGCGGAGCTGCTGGCGGTGCGCGGGGACAGCCTGGCCGGGGCGCTCGCGGGCGGGCACAGCCGACTGGTGGTGCACAGCGGCCGGGTGGTCAGCCGGACCAGCGCGGTACGGGAGTTCGCGGACACGGTGGCCCTGGCGCTGCCCCGGCAGTGCGGCGGGGACGACTGAGCCGGGCCCCGGCCCGTTCCGCGAACAGCTGGGGGCGCGCGACGGATGCCGCGCGCCCCTCCCCCACCTGCTGGCCGTCCGGGGACGGCGGCCGGAGCGGCCCCGGGCCTCCCCCACACGGAGCAGGGCCCGCTCCTTCGACCCCGACGCTACGCCCACGGAGCACCATCGCCGAGCGGCCTTGACGCCCTCCTGTCGCCCACCGCCCCGGCCTTGACGGCGCCTTGACGGATCGTCGGCGGGGCACGCACCGCCGCCCCGCGCGCCGTCGCCCCGCACGCCGTCGCCCCGCACGCCGGTCAGGGGACGTACCGGTAGCCGATCCCCGGCTCGGTCACCAGGTGCCGCGGCCGGGCCGGGTCGCGCTCCAACTTGCGGCGCAGCCCGGCGAAGTAGACCCGCAGGTAGTTGCCGCGCCCTTCCTGGGCCGGGCCCCACACCTCGCGCAGGATCTGCCGGCCCGGCACCAGCCGGCCCGGGTTGGCGAGCAGCAGGGCGAGGATGCGCCACTCGGTCGGGGTGAGCCGGACCGGGCCCGCCGGGCCGTTCACCGTGGTGGCCACGAGGTCCACGGTGTGGTCCCCGATCACCGGCAGGCCCGACGGCACGCCGCCCGGCGGCCGGCGCAGCACGGCGCGCAGCCGGGCCAGCAGCTCGTCCATCAGGAATGGCTTGGTGAGGTAGTCGTCGGCGCCCGCGTCCAGGGCGCCCACCTTGTCGGCGGCGTCGGTCCGGCCGGAGAGCACGATGATCGGCATCGCGTTGCGGGTCCGCAGGCCGCGCAGCACGTCCATCCCGTCGAGGTCGGGCAGGCCGAGGTCGAGCAGGACGGCGTCCGGGGCGTGGTGGGCGGCGCGGTCGAGCGCCTCGCCGCCGCTGGCGGCGGTGCGGACGGCGTACTGCCGGGCGCTGAGGTTGATCCGCAGGGTGCGCAGCAGGGCCGGCTCGTCGTCGACGACCAGGATCTCGCTCATGAGCCGGCCTCGCCGCGCCCGGCGGCGGGCAGGGTGAGCAGCATGGTGGTGCCGCCGCCCGGGGTCTCCTCGACCTCCAGGCTGCCGCCCATCGCCTCGGCGAGGCCGCGGGAGAGGGCGAGGCCGAGGCCGACCCCGGTGGTGTTGTCGGTGTCGCCGAGGCGCTGGAAGGGCAGGAAGACCCGGTCGCGGTCCTCCGGGGCGATGCCGGGGCCGCGGTCGATCACCCGGATCTCGACCTGGTCGGCGTGGTGGCTCGCGGTGACCAGGACGGGCACGCCGGGGGCGTTGTGGCGCAGCGCGTTGGTGATCACGTTGGCGAGCACCCGCTCCAGCAGCGGCGGGTCGGCGAGCACCGGCGGGGCTCCCTCCTCGATGTCGACCGTCAGGTCGGGCGGCTGGACGGGGGCGTACGGGTCGGGGAGGCTGTCGAGCGCCCGGGGCAGGATCTCGTCCAGGTGGGTCTCGGTGAGGTGCAGGGTGAGCGCGCCGGCCTGGAGGCGGCTCATGTCGAGCAGGTTGTCGACCAGTCTGGTGAGCTTCACCAGCGACTCGTCGGCGGTGGCGAGGAGTTCGGCCTGGTCCTCGGCCGAGAACTCGACGTCGGGACTGCGCAGCGAGCCGACCGAGGCGCGGGCGGCGGCCAGCGGGGTGCGCAGGTCGTGGCTGACGGCGGCGAGCAGTGCGGTGCGCATCCGGTCGGCGGCCCTGATCGGCTCGACCTCGGCGGCGGCCACGGCCAGCCGGTCGCGTTCCAGCGCGGCGGCGAGGTGGGCGGCGAAGGCGGTCAGCACCCGCTGGTCGGCGGCGGGCAGCCGGCGGCCGGTGAGCACCAGGACGGCTCCCTCGCCGGCCGGGACCTCGGTGGTCTCGTACGGGCCGGCCCCCTCGCCCGGCCGGTCGCCCTCGGGCTCGTTCCCGTCCTCGCGCTCGCGCCCGCCCCCGTGCCCGCCCGCCTGCCCGCCCCCGTGCCCGCCCTCGCTGTGGGCGAGCACCTCGCCGTCGGCCCGGGAGAGCAGGGCGACGGCCCGCATGCCGAAGGCCGTCCGGGACTTCTCCAGCAGGGCGGGCAGCGCGTCGGCACCGCGCAGCACGCTGCCCGCCAGGGTGGAGAGGGTCTCGGCCTCGGCGGTGGCACGGGCGGCCCGGCTGGTGAGCCGGCCGGCGTGGTCGACCACGGTGGAGACGGTGAGCGCGATGGCGGCGAAGACCACCAGGGCGACGATGTTGTTGGTCTCGCCGATGGTCAGGCTGTGGATCGGCGGGATGAAGTAGTAGTTGAGCAGCACCGAGGCGACGAACGAGGCCAGCAGGGCCGACACGGCGCCGCCGAGCAGGGCGACGATGACCACGCCGAGCTGGAAGATCAGCGCGTCGGTGGTCAGGTTGATGCTGTGGTGGGCCTGGGAGAGCAGGGCGGTGAGCAGCCAGGGCAGCACCAGTCCGGCCAGGTAGCCGGCGATGGTGCGGCGCCGGGAGTGGCGGCGGCCGAGCGAGGGCAGCCGGCCGCGGCCGGTGAACTCGTGGGTGACCATGTGGACGTCGATGTCCTCGGAGGCGTCCACCGTGGTCTGTCCGGTGCCGGGGCCGGTGAGGAAGCGGTTGATCCGGCCGCGGCGGCTGGTGCCGAGCACCAGCTGGGTGGCGTGGTGGGCGCGGGCGAAGGTGAGCAGCGCGGTGGGGACGTCGTCGCCGACGACCACGTGGTAGCTGCCGCCGAGGGTCTCCACCAGCTGCCGCTGCTGGGCGAGCGCGCCGGAGGAGGCGCCGGCCAGGCCGTCGCTGCGGGAGACGTGGACGGCCAGCAGTTCACCGCCGGCCGTGCGGTCGGAGATCCGGGCGGCGCGGCGGATCAGGGTCTCGCCCTCGGGGCCGCCGGTGAGGGCGACCACGACGCGCTCGCGGGTCTCCCAGACCCGGTCGATCTTGTGGCTGGCCCGGTAGTCGCGCAGGCCCTCGTCCACCCGCCCAGCCACCCAGAGCAGGGCGAGTTCGCGCAGGGCGGTGAGGTTGCCGACCCGGAAGTAGTTGGAGAGCGCGGCGTCCACCTTCTCCGCCCGGTAGATGTTGCCGTGGGCCATCCGGCGGCGCAGCGACTGGGGGGCCATGTCGACGAGTTCGATCTGGTCGGCCCGGCGGACCACCTCGTCCGGGACGGTCTCGCGCTGGGGGATGCCGGTGATCTTCCGGACGACGTCGTTCAGCGACTCCAGGTGCTGGATGTTGACGGTGGTGACGACGTCGATCCCGGCGGCGAGCAGCTCCTCGACGTCCTGCCAGCGCTTGGCGTGCCGGCCGCCGGGGATGTTGGTGTGCGCCAGCTCGTCGACCAGCAGGACGGCCGGGCGGCGGGCGAGCGCCCCGTCGAGGTCCATCTCCTCGAACTCGGCGTCCCGGTAGGCGCGTCGGGCCCGCGGCAGGACCTCCAGGCCCGCCAGCATGGCCTCGGTGTGGCGGCGGCCGTGGCACTCGATGTACCCGACCACGACGTCGGCCCCGCGCTCCTGTCTGCGCCGGGCCTCGTCCAGCATCCGGTAGGTCTTGCCGACCCCCGGCGCGGAGCCGAGGTACACCCTCAGCCGGCCGCCGCGGAGGCCGGTGCCGGTGGTGAGGTCGCGGGCCATGGGCACTGCTCTTTCCATCGGGAGGTGGTGCACGTCTGCGGACGCGGGTCGGCCGGCCCGGGCCCGGGAGTCGTCCTCCCG